>JBOGYA010000328.1:0-3296 GCA_050696515.1 Solirubrobacteraceae bacterium | reverse complement strand
GTGATGCGTTGTCCTCGGGCTCGACGTGGGCCCACCACGCCTTCGCCCTTGCGTCCTCGCCTCACTCGACACTCGACCGCCCCAGACGCACGCCCCTATCGGGATAGGCCCTCAGCGATGCCTGTAGACGATACGCGCGCGGTCCAGGTCGTAGGGGGAGAGCTCGCAGCGCACGCGGTCCCCGGGGAGGATGCGGATCCTGAAGCGGCGCATCTTGCCGGCGACGTGCCCGAGCACCACGTGGTCGTTGTCGAGCTTCACGCGGAACATCGCGTTGGGCAGCGCCTCGATCACCTCGCCCTCGAATTCGACCTTGTCTTCCTTTGCCACGTGTGCATCCAATCTGGGCCGCAGCTTCGGTGCGTGCGGGTGGGTGGGTCATGAATCCCGGATTTGCGAGAACCCAAACTACCAGCGTCAGCCGGGAGGGGCGGTCCCGCCGCTCTTGCCGCCTCCGGGGCCGCCCCCGCCGTTGCCGGCGCCGCTGTGCCCCCCGCCACCGTTCCCACCGCCGGCGTCGCCACCGCCATGGGGTTCGGCCTGAGGATTATTGGGAGGCCCGCCCCCCGGCCCGCCGCCTCCCGCCGGTTCGGCGGGGGTTTCCTGGGGAGACCCACCTCCCGCGTGCGGTTCGGCACCGCCGCCCGGCGTTTCGCGGCCCGCCCCGGGAGTGGCGGCGCCCGGAGTGTGCCGGGTCTTGTGGCCCGTCGCCTTGGGGGTGGGGCTGGTTTCGGCTTCGGCGCTGGGCGCGGCGGCCTCGCCGGTGGTGGCGTAGTGGCCGAAGAACGGCTGGTAGGTGAGCGGTTCGGTGGGCTGTGGGAAAGGCACGCAGTGGGTGCCCACGACCGGGTCCATGTAGTCGTGCCAGATCACCGCTGGCAGCGCACCCCCCTGCTGAGCTTCGCCGTGGACGTCGGTCATGGGAACGTCGCGTTTCGGGTAGCCCATCCACACGACCGTCGAGTATTCGGGGGTGTAGCCGTCGAGCCACGCATCGAATAGTTCGCTGGTGGTGCCGGTCTTGGCGGCTGTGGGGCATTCGATCGCAGAGCGCACGGCGGTGCCGCCGAGGACGTTCTCGTGGAGGATCGTGGTCTCCTCGGAGGTGACCCCGTCGCTGAGCACCTTCACGCGGTGGGGTTTGCCCCAGCTGGAGTCGACGTGGCCGTCGGGGAACACGACCTCGGTGATCGCGATCGGGGTGTTGCGCCAGCCGCCATCGGCGAGGGTGGCGTAGACGTCGGCCATTTCCAGCGGGGTCACGCCCAGTTCGAGGCCGCCCAGCGCCTGGGCGGGGTTGCCGATCAGATGGGTCTTGACCCCCATCTTGTAGGCCATCTGGGTGATCGTTTCCTCGCCGAGGTCGGCCGCCAGCTGTGCGTAGACGGTGTTGTCGGATTTGAGCGTGGCCTGGACGAGGTTGATCGGACCGTTCTGCTCGCCACCGAACGTTTTCACTGGGTAGGTGGGGTAGCCAGGGAGCCATCCTGGAGGCAAGGTCTTCGAGATGTAAATGGTGCTGTTCGGGTCGACCCCGCGCGACAGCGCATCGGCGAGGTCGATCGCCTTGAAGGTGGAGCCCGGCTGACGGTGGCCTTCGGAGGCGAGGTTGTACTGAGACTGCTCGTAGCTCTCGGACTCCGCCATCGTCTCGATGTAGCCGTTGCGGGGATCGATCGTGACGATTGCCGACGCGGGGTCTTCGGGCTGGTTGAGCACTTCGGCGATTGCGTGGTGGGCGAGTTCCTGCATGTGCAGGTCGAGCGTGGTGTGGACCTGCAGCCCGCCCCGTTCCACGGTGCGTCGCCCATAGCGGTGGATCAACTGCTGACGGACGTATTCGAAGAAGAAGCTTTCTTTGCGCTGGGAGTAGAAGTCGCCACGTTTCACTTCCAGCGGCGCCTGCTCGGCGGCGGCGGCCTGCGCGGTGGTGATGTAGCGCAGTTCGGCCATCTTCGCGAGCACCTCGTTGCGCCGCCCGCGGGCGGCGGAGCGGTCGAGGAAGGGGTTGTACTCCGACGGCGCCTGCGGCAGGCCGGCGAGCAGCGCGGCCTGCTGGAGATCGAGCTGGGAGGCAGGTTTGTCGAAGAAGATCCGTGAGGCGGCCTGCACCCCGATCGCGGTCTGTCCGCCGAGGGTGCCGTAGGGCACGCTGTTGAGGTAGCTGGTGAGGATCGAGCGCTTGCTGTGGTGTTGCTCGTATTCGAGCGCGAGCTTGGCCTCGGTGATCTTCTGTTCGAAGGTGCGCTGGTCGCCGCCGAGGTAGAGGTTGCGCATCAGCTGCATCGTAATCGTGGACCCTCCCTGCAGGACCTGGCCGTGCACAAGGTCCTTCACAGCGGCGCGGAAGATCCCGGTGACGTCGACGCCGTCGTGTTTGTAGAAACGCTGGTCCTCGATCGCGACGGTGGCGTTGGCGAGGTCGGTGGGGATCTCACTCCAGGGGATCGGCGAGCGCAGCTCGTCGGACTGGATGAACCCGAGACGGGTGCCGTTCGCGGCGTACACCTGCGAGGAGGCGCCGTCGATGATCGGGTGCCGCGAGGCGAGGCCGGGGGTGGACTGGGCGACGGAGAGGACGTAGGCGACGGCGCCGACGGCCCCGAGGAAGAGGGCGGCGGCGAGCACGGTGAGGCCGGTGAGGACGATGCGGGAGGGTCCCCCGCGGCTGTGGCGGCGCCGCCGCTGTCGTGCGTGTCCAGACATTTGATGGGAACCGCCTTTAGGGGTATGTGGAGGTTACCGCCCCAATCTGTGATTTCCTGCCGGGTGAGCCCGTGAGCCCGTGAGCCCGTGAGCCCGTGAGCCCGTGAGCCCGTGAGCCCGTGAGCCCGTGAGCCCGTGACCGGCGCGGGCAGCGGCGCCCGAGCACGATGAGCGATACCGCCGAGATAACCGCCGTAGACGCCGCGGACGAGCCTGTGGCCGCAGCGCTTGCGCAGAGTCCCCCCGCACGGGCGCCGTGGTGGCGGGCGCGACTTGAATCCGTGGCCGCCCGGGCGAGCCCGGCGCAAATGGCGGCGGTGCGCGACTGCTGGCGGGCGCTGTGGGTCTCGCGCGTCGTGGCGCTCCTCGCGGGCGTGGGCGCCGTGGTGGCGTTCGGGGTGGGACGGGCGCGCAGCGCGTACGTTCCGCCCGGCGTGACGAGCGGCTTCGGCTGGCTTGGCGACCTGCTGGCGGCCCCGGTGGCGCGCTGGGACGCGGCGTGGTACCTGACGATCGCGCACACCGGGTACCGCCCCGACATCGGCCCTCTGGCGGCCGCGCGAACCGCGTTCTTCCCGCTGTACCCGCTT
>JBOGYA010000327.1:0-3317 GCA_050696515.1 Solirubrobacteraceae bacterium | reverse complement strand
CCGCGTGGAGTCCTCGGCGCCGGTGATCGCATCCCACGGGCCGAGGCGACCGGGCGCCGGCACGCCCGCGAAGAGGTTCACCACGTGCACCTCGCGGTCGCTGCTCAACAGGCTCCAGCAGTCGAGCACCGCGTCGTCCCAGTGGGGCGAGAGCACGAGCTCCGGCGCCTGCGGGTCGCTCCGCACGCACGAGCGCAGGCGGCGCTCCCGGTAGCTCTCGCGCAGCGCCCGCGAGCGCCGGTAGAGCGCGCGGGGAAGGCCCCGCAGCGCGGGGCGGCTCATCGGCGCCCAGGATCGCGCAGGCCGCCCCGTCTCATCCCCGCCTCGCCAGCACCACGAGATCCCACGGACGACCGACGGGGAGCCACCTGTCCGCGTAGCCCCATGCGAGCACCGCCAGCCGCGGCATCAGGCTGCGCCGGCTGGCGCCGAGGCGCACGTGCTGCCAGCGCCACACGATCACAAACCAGCGCATGAACAGGTGAAAGCAGTAGCTCTGCCAGACGATCTCGAGCTCCCCCTGCGCCAGCAGCGCGCGCAGCTCTCCCAGCGTGTAGCCCTCGCGCACGTCGATCGAGACCCGCGGAGCGGGGGGCGTGGGGACACTGATCAGCGCGTGAGCGCCCGGCTTGAGCACCCTTCCGAGCTCCCGTGCGACGGCGCGGTCGTCGGGCACGAACTCGATCACCTCGGTGCACAGGAGAAAGTCGAACGAGCCGTCCGCCAGCGGCAGCTCCGTCAGCGAGCCGGCGGTGTCGGTGTGCCGCGGATCGGAGCGCACGGCGCCGATCCGCGGCGTCGCCACGTCCACGTTGACGATCTCGCTGACCGCGGCGAACGACTCGAGGAACCTGCTGTAGAGGCCTTCGCCGCAACCCGCGTTCAGACAGCGGCCGTGCGGGGGAGCCACCGCCGCAGCCCGGTAGAGCACCGGCTCCTGCACGACCCGGCGCCCCTCGTCAGGCCAACCGGGGCGCAGCAGCGCGGGCGCGAAGCGGCGTGCCGCGGCTCTGCCTCCCCCGGGCAAGGCCGCTACCTCGAGACCGAGGCGCTCGCCACCGGGCGCAGGCGCGAGAAGACGGCCGTCCACGGCAGTTGCAACAGCGTCGTCATGAGTGAGCCCCGCGGCGGTGTGAACGTCTGACTTTTGAGAGTCACCACTTCGGAGCCGATCAGCCGGTTGCCGTGCAGCGGCAGGCCGGTTCTGAGCGACGCCAGCTCCGGGAGCGTCGCGGGGGAGTCGACACGGTCGAGGATGTGCTGCAACATGCCCCCGGGGTCCGCGAGAAAGTCCTCGTAGCGAAGGAGCATCCGCCGATCGCGCGGGTGGCGGAGAAACACGAGCACCGACAGCAGGTGCGTCAACCACAGGTTGGCGTTCGTGCTGAGCATCCGCAGCCTGCGCTCGGCCGTGTCGTTGCGATTCACGTAAAGGTTGAACGAGGCGACCACACTCTGCGGATTGCGTATCAGGAACACGAGGTGCAGATCGATGCCGTCGAGCTCCTGCAGTTCTCGTGCACGCAGCGGGAAGTGCGAGGTGTCGACGACGTGCGTCGCTTGCGCCACGCGCGCGATCGCGTGGTAGAGGTCCTCCGTGACGCGACGGTAGCGCGGGCGCAACCGCCGCTGCGCGCCCCACTTGTGAATCCGAAACGGAGCAAACGAGCGTTCCAGGGTACGCTGCGCCTCGCTGCCGAAGAGCTCGGCCGCGCCCGCGACTCCCTCGCGCACCGCGCTCCAGAACCGCGTCCGCTCCACGCCGCCGAGACTCGGGACGCCGGATCTCGTCAGCCAGTTGTCGAGCTCACCGGCATAGAAGACGCTCTCGCAGTTGCCCAGTGCAACCCCGAGGATCGTGCTGCCGCTGCGGCCCGACCCCATCACATACACCACCTTCGGCCGCACCCGGCCCGCCGCCGGCCGCGGCTCGGATATCGGGGTCCCCGCCATCGAGCCGGCATTCTTACAGGCCCCCACCGCGGGCGTGTTCACACGAGGGACACATTCACGGGTCTCGAAGACCGCCCGGCCTACCCACCCGCGCCGCCCGCGTATCATGCGCGCCGATGTCCACGTCCCCAAGCTCGGTGCTGTTGGGCACACCGCTATGGGGCCGCAACGGCGGGGTGGCCGCGCATGTGCAGGCGAGCGCGGAGCTGCTCGCCGGTCAGGGCCTGCGTGTGACTGTGCTGGCGGCGCGGGTCGATCCCGGCGCGCACGTCCCCGGCGTGGCGGTGCACCGCAGCCCCGAGCTCTTCAACTCGCACGCAGCGATGGACGCACGGCTCGGCGAGGCGCTGTCAGCGCACCCGGATGTGGTTCACCTTCACCAGCTCGACGACCCCGAGATCGTCGCAGCCGTGCGGGCGCGCGCGCCGGTGGTGGTGAGCGCCCACGCTTACACCGCCTGCACCTCCGGCGTGCACTACTTCCGCCCCGGCCAGGAGTGCACGCGAGCGCACGGGCTGGGGTGCGTGCCCAACCTGGTGGCGCGGGGCTGCGCGCATGTGCGCAATCCACGGCCGCTGCCCGCCTCCTACAGGCAGGCGGCCCGGGGGCTCGACGCGCTCAGGCGGGCCGACCTGGCCGTCGCCTACTCGAGCTCTGTCGATCGGCACCTGGCCACGAATGGCGTCAGCCGGCGGGCGGTGGTGCCGCTGTTCACCACCCTGGTTCCCAAGACCGGCACGGGACACGCAGCCCGGCGGCGGGTCGTCTTTGCCGGCCGGGTCGTGCGCCCCAAGGGACTCGACATCCTGATTCGCGCCGTGCGCGCGGTGAACGCCGAGCTTGTCGTCTGCGGAGACGGCTTTCAACTGGAGGCGATGCGCAGGCTGGCGCAACGTCTGGGGATCGAGCGGCAGGTCAACTTCAGGGGCTGGTTGGACGCCGGAGAGCTGGCGCAGGAGCTGGCGGACGCTTCGGTGGTGGCGATTCCGTCACTGTGGCCCGAGCCGTTCGGGCTCGTCGGGATCGAGGCCCTGGCCGCCGGCCGGCCGGTGGTCGCAAGCTCCACAGGAGGAGTTGTGGACTGGCTCGAAGAGGGCGTCACCGGGCTCGGCGTTCGACCGGGGGACGTGCGCGGGCTCGCGCGGGCGCTCGACGAGTTGCTCGCCGACCCGGAGCGCCAGCGGGCGATGGGAGCGGCCGGCCGGGAGCTGGTGGCCGGCAGGTTCTCACCGGCCCGTCACGTCGCCGCCCTGCTGGAGGGCTACCGCGCCGCTCGTTCGCGGTGGCGGAGCGCGCGGGGCGAAGGGTCCGGCGGCTAGCGCGCCCTCACGCGGCGCGCGCGCCGGCGATCTCGGCGAGCAGCC
>JBOGYA010000326.1:0-3323 GCA_050696515.1 Solirubrobacteraceae bacterium | reverse complement strand
ACCGAGCGCCATTTTGTGGCACGGCACAAAATGGCGCTTTTGTGCCCCCAGCCGTTACGTGGCCGCCGGCCTCCGGCGCAGTGGACGTACGGCTGGCGCCCGCAGGGTGAGGGCACATAATGGCAGCACGGGCGGCGTGCATTACAAGAGCCTCGGTAGGCCGAAGGATGATTGTCGTTCAGGTCTGGCCCGCCAGCTCGTGTAGTTGAACGCATGAGTGGGCGGGTCCAAATGCTATAGAGAGCCCAGCCAGTCGAGCAGCGACGCCTCACCGCGCCACGCGGCCGGACCGGTGTGGCGCCCACCGGGGGCTGGGATCTCACACAGCCGGAGAGCTTCGGCCTTCATACGGGTTGTGATCTCAGCGTACCGGTTCGTAGTTGCGAGGTTCGAGTGTCCCAGCCAACCACGGATGACGTTGACGTCGACACCCGCCTCCAGGAGGTGAACCGCGGCGGTGCGTCGGAACACATGCGGGGAGATGTGAGCGTTGCGCGTCGTCGAATTCCGGGGCGGGAGACCGGCGGTGAGTCGACGCACGCGCTTGTAGAGACCGAAACGTGTCAGGGGCGCTCCCTTGGCGGAGCGGAACACGCGGGCCTGGGGCTCGCGGCGGTGCTCCTCGATGAGGCGCCCGAGAATACTCGCGGTCTCGTTCCACAGCGGGCAGTGGCGCCACTTCCCGCCTTTCCCGAATAAGCGTACATGCGCAGGACGATCCAGGGCGAGCTGTTCGACCCGCAGGTCGGCGACTTCCTGCACCCGGGCACCGGTGTTGTAGAAGAACAGCAGCAACGCGCGGTCGCGCAGCGAGAGCCGGCCGCCGCGAGGGAGTTCTGCGAAGAGTGCCTGGACTTCCTCGCGGGTGAGGGCGCGCATCGATGGCTGCGTGCTACGCTTGACCGGAATCATCGCGATCTGCTGACACTCATGTAGTCGATCGGGGTCGCGACGTGCGACGAACTCGAAGAACGTGTGTAGGGCGGCAAGTCGTTGGTTGCGCGTGGTGACGCTGTTGCGCCGCTGCTGTTCGAGATGCCGGAGAAACGCCAGTACACGCTCGAAGCTGAGATCCTCGGGCGTGAGCTTGCTGACGTCACGACGGGCTTCAGCCGCAACGAACTGCAGGAACAGACGTAGGGTGTCGCGGTAACTGCGCACGGAGCCCTGCCGTAACCCCTTTTGCTCTACGAGATAGCTCAGGAAGAACCCGTGCACCAGTGAACCGAGAGTCGAGGCGTTCATGGTTGCCCCTCCCCGGACAATGGAGTTGCATATGCCTCGAAGCGTACGTTGGCCGCCTCGAGCAACTCGTTGGTGATCGTCAGGTATACGGCAGTGCTGTTTGGATTGACATGGCCGAGAAATGTCGATAGATGGTTCAGGCGAGCCGTTGGATCGAGCCCTTCGCGATACCAACGCAGGAGTGATCGCACGGCAAATGAATGACGAAGCCCATGCACACAGGGGCGTGAGGTTCCGGGCGGGATTGTCAGTGCCAGGTGCGGGAGCAAGTGATCGCGAAAGGTCCTCCTGATAGAGTTGGGGTGAACAGGCTCTCGCCCTTGCCAAGAGAATAGTGGCGCATCGGGACTTGCGGCTCCCAAACGCTGCTCACGCAGCACCAGGTATGCCTGGAGCCGAGCGACAAGCCGCGGTCCGATGGGGACGACTCGGCTCTTTCCGAATTTGCTGTTGCGGATCAACAATGTCTCGTGATCGAAGTCGACGTCCCCACAGGTCAGCCTCGATACCTCGCCGATGCGCAGTCCGAGCGTGGCCAGAAGCGCAAAGATCATCGATTGGGTCGGTCCGCGCTGAGGACATCGTGACTCGTCGGGCAAGCGCTCGGCACGCCTGAGCAGCTCGCGCAAAATCTCCGGCTCGAAGAGGTAGGGCAACCGGCGACCCGTCGCGCGTCGCGGGGGTGTCCGCACCGGGGAAACATCCAGCTCATCCTGATTGACCAACCACTCGAACAGCCGACGCACACACCCGAGGAGTTCGTTGAAGCTCCGCGGTTCAAGCCGCGGGCGTGATGCCAGAAAGCGGTCGACGCACTCACTCGTAATCTGATCAGCGCGCCTGATGCCCTGCTCGAGGAGGAACCGGTCGAACAGCCGCAAGGAGCGCCCCTCGGTATTGAAGCGGCATCCCAAGGCGCGCTTGACCTTCAGATAACGCGTGATGGCATCGGCGATCGAACGGCGACACGCATCCCCGCGCGCACTCACAGGCTGGATCTTGGCAGCTGAGGCGCTCATAGGAAGTCCTCCGCTTGTCCGAGGACGAGCTGCCGTAGCTTGTGCACGGCCACTTTCGCGTAGATCTGAGTTGCGACATCTGTTCGGTGACCGACATAGTCGCCGATGACCTTGAACGGCACATTGGCCTCGACGAGACGTTGCACACAGCTGTGCCGGAAAGTGTGCGAGCCGGCACGTGGGATCCTCACGCCGGCTTTGCGTAGATGCCACGCCGCGCGTTGCGAGACATCCCAGTACACCAATGGCCTGAATGGCGCCCTCACGGTGAGGAACACGTGCCGGTCTTTGCACTCGGGCCGCGCCTCGCGTAGATACGTCACGATGGCATCGCCGACCGTACCGGCGAGCGGGTATACGGTCGAGTTGCCCGCCTTACGATCGATGATTTGGAACTGCGCGCTGCGCCAGTCAAGCTGGTCGAGCTTGAGCGAGGCGACCTCGTTCGCGCGCAAGCCGTAGGTGGCGAGCAGTAACATAATCGCGTAGTCCCGCTTGCCGAGTGGGCACCGTCGGTCAATGCTGGTCACTACACGCTCAACCTCACTCCAAGGAATTGCCCGTGGAACGGCTGCGTTCCGATACACACGACCGCGCGGTACTGCACGGCTCAGATCCTTGGCCAGAATCCCTTCGCGGTGTAGGTAGCGTAGAAATACGCGCAAGATGCTTCCACAGCCGCCGAGTCCGCGGCCGTGGATCTGGTGCGCGCGGGTCGTCAGGAACTGTGTAATGATCCGGGGCGTGATCTGCGAGGGCTTGTCGATCCCGACCTTGGAAAGGTAGCGCTCCAAGGCCCGCAAGTGATCGGCATATCGTTGAATACTCGGCCAGCGCAGCCCGCGTTCCTGTCGCAGATACTCCGGAAAGTGCGGCGCGCTCACGGAAAATGGCCAAGCCTTGCGACGAATCGTCCCCACATAACCTGGTACTACCAGCCGCAGCAATTGCTCGACTGGAGCGCGGAACCGAGATCGTAGCGTCTGGAGGACGTGCCGATCTCGAGGCCGTCCACGTTGCCGCGTCCGGTGTGCGACGAACCGGTCGACGAGCGCCGGG
>JBOGYA010000325.1:0-3326 GCA_050696515.1 Solirubrobacteraceae bacterium | reverse complement strand
GCTCTGCGCATGGAGCTGACCCGCCTCCCGCGGGGGGGCCCGCGCGGTCGAGCACGCCGGCGCCTCGGGGCAGGCCGGTGAGCGTGAGCGTCGCCGCGCGCCCCGCGGGCCCGGTGGTGAGCGCGGACTTCATGGGGCTCTCCTTCGAGCTGCGCAGCCTCCCCGCGATCGCGGGGTACGCGAGCCGGGGCAACCTGGTGACGCTGATGCGCTCGCTGGGTCCGGGTGTGATGCGCTTCGGGGGCATTAGCGCCGACGAACAGGCCGCGTGGGTCGGGCGGGGGGAGGCCGGATCGGCGCTGCCGGGCTGGGCGCACACCGCGATCGACGAAAGCGACCTCTCAGGGCTGGCTGCGCTGGCACGGGCCACCGGGTGGCGGGTGCTGCTGACCGTGAACCTCGGCCACTACGACCCCGCCGCGGCCGCACAGGAGGCCGCGGCGGCACACGCGCTGCTGGGGTCCTACCTCGTGGGGATCGAGATCGGTAACGAGCCCGACCTCTTCCCGCGCAAGCACTTACGGCCGCCCGGGGCAGGCGTCACCGCCTACCTCCCGCAAGCGGCGGCCTACCGCGCCGCGATCGCGGCGGCCGCGCCGGGCGTGCCGATCGCCGGCCCCGATCCCTCCACCGGCGTGCAGGGCCTGCGGTGGGTGCGCGCCGCGGCCTCCACGCTTCACCCGCAGCTGCTCACCGACCACTACTACCCCCTGAGCAGCTGTGGAGAACAGCCCACGATCTCCGAACTGCTCAGCCCCACCGTGCGCCGCTCCGAGAGCGAGGTGCTCCAGCAGACGATGGCGCTCGCACGTGCGTACGCGACGCCGCTACGGATGGACGAGACCAACGACATCTCCTGCGAAGGCCAGCCCGGGGTGTCCGACACCTTCGCCGCGGCGTTGTGGGCGCTTGACTACACCGCGCGCGCGATGGCCGCGGGCGTGGCGGGCGTCAACTTCCACGACCTGATCGACCGGCCCCGCGCTTACAGCCCGCTCCTCGCCCCCACCCTGGGCGCTCTGGCGGCGGGAGCTCTGCACGCCGCGCCGGAGTGGTATGGACTGCTGGCCGCGCACACCCTCGTCGGCGGCCGCACGCTGCCCACGAGCGTCGCGGGCGCCGCTCCCGGGGAGCTGAGCGCGAGCGCGGTGCGCGCCCCCGACGGCAGGGTCCGCCTCGTGCTCGTCGACTACGACCACCCCGGCTCCCCCCCGCTCGCGGTGCGCCTGCGCGTACCGCGCGGCCTCGCGGTCGGGCGCATCCTGCGCCTCACCGCGCCCTCCCCCGCCGCCACCTCGGGGGTGCGCCTGGGCGGTCGCGAAGTCGCCCCCGACGGCACCTGGACCCCGCCGCACGCGCTGCCCGCGGTGCACGGCCGCGCGGGCTCCCTCGCGGTGCAGATGGACCCCTCGAGCGCCGCCGTGGTGACGCTCTCCCCCTGAGGGCCCCGCCACTGCATTGAGCTCACCGTCGTCGCGGGGTAGGAGGACCGGAATCGGGAGACATTCACCGTCGTCGCGGGGCAGGGAGGCCCCGCGCCCACCACCGTGGCAGACACACTCACCCGCGCGGATGATCCCTAAGCATCACCCTCCTGCACGCCCGCCGCGTGGCCTCCCTCCGCTGTACGCGGGGGACTGAGGGGCTACTGAGAGGCGAGCAGCGGCACGTCGTGGGCGATTTCGCTGGGCTTCCACGTGCCGCCGATGTACAGCGTCCGCATCTTCCCGGTTGCGTCGATCCCGTACACCAGCGCCGAGTGGTTGACGACGTCCGGCTGCTGCGCGTCGCGTTCGGAACCCACCCCCCACGCTTCCCACACCTTCCCCAGTTCGCGCGGGGAGCCGATCAGGTACTTCATCCGCCCCGTCATCCCGTGCTGCCGCAGGAACGCCGCCACCGTCTGCGGGGTGTCGCCGCGCGGGTCCACCGACACCGCGATGACCTGCGTCTTCGCCGCCGTCTTCGCGCCCATCAAGTTCTGTGCGACCCGCATGTTCGCCGTGATCAGCGGACACACGTCCGGGCAGTGCGTGTAGAGGAAGGTCACCAGTACCGCCTTGCCCCGGTAGCTGCTTATGTTCACCCGTTCCCCCGTGTAGTTGCGCAGCGACAGCGCGGGCGCCTGCTTAGGGGGGGTGAGCTCGTTGCCCTGGAAGCTCGCCGAGCGGGTGCTGTGCACGCCCGCCGCCAGCTGCGGTGAGTTGCGGCCGGAGCTCTGCAAGATCGCCGCCAGGGCCGCCGCGAGGATCAGCACCGCGATCAGCGGCACCGCCATCCGGCGGTCCACACGCCCGCGGCCGGGCGGACGGTCCTCCCCCGTGTGGTCCTCGCCTGTGGGGTCCGTCGGTCGATCCCTCAGATCGGGAGTGCCCATTTGGCCAGTGTACTTTCGATACGCTCCCCCCCGCGCCGCTCGCGGGAGCTGCGCCGGGAGGCCGTCGGCAAGAACGCTTGCACTCCTTCCCCTGTGATGCATCTTGCACCGATACCTGATACGGTGCCCCGCGTTCGTGCCGAGTCCTCCTTCTTACGAGGAGGGGGAGCGGGGGACCCAGTGCAGCCATTCTTGGCTGCGGGGGCGAATCGCCACAGTTTGTGGCGTAGCGCACTGCGCGAGCCCGACAGCTAACCCCGTAGGCGCCCACGTAAGCCAGAAAGGACGACTGCGCATGTCGGGATATGCCCGTGACCTTGCCACCCTCGAGCCCTGGGAGGCTTCGCTTTCGCGCTCCCGCGCACGGCGGCGCCGTGCGGCGCGGGGCCATGCTGCCACGCTCGCCAAGGTCTCGCCGGTCTCGCTCGCAGCGCTGATCGACGCACGCCGCGAAGCCGTCCGCGACCTCGCCGAGCACGACCCTTGGGAGCTCTCCCTCGGGCGCTCCCGCGCGCGCCGACGGGCCGCGCAGCTGCGCTTCGTGCCGGCCTCCACGCGCGCCCGTCGCCTCTCGCTCGGCGCGCTCGTCGCGCTCACCGCCGCGCCCGCCTCGGCGCTGCTCGACTCCTCCAGCGGCGTCCAGTCCGCCGGCGCGGCGCCCCTGGGCCCTGAGCCGCCCACCACCACCACGCACCACATCCTGCTCCTCGCCGGCTCCGAAGGCCGCCAGGTACGCCTGCTACAGCGCGCCCTCGGGCTCACCGTCGACGGCGTGTACGGGACCCAAACGGAAGCCGCCGTGCGCCGCTTTCAGACCTCACGCGGGCTCACCGGCGACGGCATCGTCGGCCCCCGCACCTCGCGCGCGCTCGCCGTCCACGCCCCCCCCGTGCTCTCCGGGGCCGCCGTGATCCGCAACCTCGACGGCGAAGCCTCCGAACCGGCCCCG
>JBOGYA010000324.1:0-3358 GCA_050696515.1 Solirubrobacteraceae bacterium | reverse complement strand
GGCCACGGGGATCTCGAACTGGTGCGCGGCGAACTCGGGGAAGAACCGCTCGGGCTGCGCCCCCGCTTCGAGCAGCGCGCCCATCGCCGCGGCGGCGAACGGTTCGGCGCGCCGCTGCGCCTCCAGCGAGAACGGCGCGGCCGCGGGCGCGTCGGTGGCGAGCTGGAACTCGTGCTCGAAGCTCGCCACGACCCGGGCGCCGAGCTCGCGCTCGAGGGCACCGAGCGCGTCGCGCAGAAAGCGCCGCGGGCAGCAATCCCAGGGCGTGCCGTCCGTCTCGACGATGTCGCAGAGCACGAGCTCCAGGGCAGTCTCGCCCGGAACGTCCAGCTCGACGCAGCCATGTGCACGTGCCGCCACGCCACCGTGTGCCGCCACGCCGTCGCGAAGAGCCGCCTCGACCCGCACGCGGGTGGCGGGGTCCGGTAGCAGGCGCAGGTCGCCGGTGGAGCCGAACGGGGTGCGGTCGGCGAGCGGGCCGTGCGGCGTGAGCGAGTGGTTGGCGGGCACCCAGCTGACACCGGCACGCAGGTGATCGTCGAGGTCCCACTCGAGCAGGGAGCGGCCGCGCACGACGGCGCTGAGGTCGCAGCACACGAGCGCGACCAGCTCGGCCGAGCTCACCTCGCCTCCGCGGTAACCGTGCCGTTGTCCCAGATGCCCTCGACCAGCCCGGACGCGCCCGCCCGCCCGCGCACGTGGGGGGCGTCGGCGGCGGCGAGGACAACCACCACGCCCCCGGCCGGCTGGCCGGAACAGGGATGCTCGGAGGCGAGTGTCTCCCGGCTTCGGTCGCGCCGGGCGATCGCCGCCGCGAGGCGCTCCGCCGGCTGCAGGTGCACGCCGCCGGCCCCAAGCGAGGGGTAGGTGTCGGCCACCCCGTACAGGCAGCCGCGCGGGCCAAGCACGCGGCCGACGACGCAGGCGAAGTGCCCGACCTCCCAGTCGGCCGGCGGGCCATGCAGCTCGCCCTCGCACAGGTAGTCGAGCAGCTCCGCCGCGCGTGCGTGCGAGCCCCACAGGTGGCGCGTGGCGAGGTTGGCGATCAGCGTGACCGGGCGCTCGAGCGCCGCTGCGGCCTCGAACAGGCCGCCGAGCGTGCCGGCCGTCCACGGGCCGGCGTAGGGGATCGCCGCCAGCGCCCCGCCGGAGAGCGCCGCGATCGCGCCGACCACACCGGCCGCGGTCGTACCGGACACCGCCGCGTCCTCGACGAACGGCAGCGACAGCCGGTAGTCGCGCCGGCCCCCCTCGCCCCGGGGCAGGTTGCCGGTGTCCACGAGCCTCGAGACGACGCTCCCCGCGGCGAGCGCCACGGCGTCCTGGTCGAGCGGCTCTCCCTCGTAGCGCTCGACGCCGGCCGCGCGCAGCGCGAGCGCGCCGCAAAACGCCCCGCACAGGTCGTCGCGCTGCGGCAGCTCCCGGGCGTGGATCGCCAGCAGCGCCCGCGCCCCGGGGAGGAGCGTCATCTCCAGCGGTGGCGACGCCGTCATGGAGCCAATATACGGGCGGGGATGCCGCTGGACCCAGCGCCCGGTACAACGTGAGGTGGTGCTTGGGGATCATCCGCGCGGCGCAGTGGGGGCAACAAGCCGGTGGGCGCGGGGCCTCCGTGCCCCGCGACCGAGCGTCGCGGCTGTCGGCGGACGGCTGGCAAATCATGGGTGTCGGCGGACGCGCTGGCCGTTCAGGTGATGATCGGTTTTGAAGGTATACACCCAACTGGATCTGTAGAACAGCAATCCACTGGCGGGGGTGAGGGATCCAGTTTGGCTGGTATATGTCGCTCAAAGGCACAATGGAGTCCAGCCGGGCCTGCGGGTCCCGACCAAAACTGAGGCACCACAGCCGTTCATGCTCGCCCGGGCGGGCATATGCAGCCTGGTGAAAAATGGTTGATGGTAGAGAGAGGTGGAGTATGTATATGTAATTTTTGAACTTTGTATAACTATTGTGAGACAAGCTCTCAATTTTTAATACTGTACACCCCACCCACTACCATTGTATATCCGACTCCCCGCGTTCCAGTCGGCCCTAGACTGTCAGCCTTGGAGCAAGGCACAACCCTGGCATATATGCCGTGAGCCCTCCGACCAACGCCTCCCCGACCCTCGCGCCTCCCCGTCCCGCGGGTGGGCGGGAGCTTCGCCCCGCGGATGGGCGGGATCCCTATCCCCTGCGAATCGGGATCGACGCGCGCGCCGCCGCCGAGGTTCCAGCCGGCCGCGGCCGGCTGGTGCGCGAGCTGCTGCGCGCTCTGGCGGCGCGCGCGGACGAGGGCCAGCGCTACGTGCTCTACGCCCGCGAGGAGTGGCACGACCGCAGCCGGGAGACACGCGCCTCCAGCGAGCATCCCCGTTGCGGCCAGCCGCTCGACGAGCGCTTCCGCTGGCACACGATCGCCGCGCGCGACCCGTGGTGGCACGTGCGCGCCGCGCGGGCGGCCAACCGCGAGTGCGACGTGTTCCTCTCGACCAACTCGTACCTCACGAGTTGGATGCTGAGCGTCCCCGGCGTGCCGATCGTGTACGACCTCGCCCCCTTCGAGCCCGCGATGCGGCCCAACCGCCGCTCGGCGGCGATCGAGCGCCTGACCCTTGGCCACGGGGCTCGCCGCTCCGCCGCGCTGCTGGCCATCTCCCACGCGACGGCCCATGCGCTGGCCGAGCGCTTCCCTGCCACCGCCGGGCGCACGGTCGTCGCGCCGCTCGGGGTCGCGCCCACGCTCGCCACCCAGCTGCAGGCGGCCGAGGCCGCGGCGCTGCCGCCCGCGGGCTTCGTGCTGGCGGTGGGGACGCTCGAGCCGCGCAAGAATCTGCCCCGCCTGGTCGAGGCGTACGCGAGCCTCGACAGCGAGACGATCGACCGCCACCGGCTGGTGGTCGTCGGCGCGAAGGGCTGGCAGACCGGCGAGACGCTCAGCGCCCTGCGCTCGCTGGGCGAGCGGTGCGCGGTGCTCGGCTACGTATCCGACGCAGCCCTGGCCGAGCTGTACCGCCGCTGCGCGGTCTTCTGCTACCCCTCGCTCGGCGAGGGCTTCGGCCTGCCCGTGCTGGAGGCGATGGCCGCCGGCGCCGCCGTGCTCACCTCGAACGTCTCATCGCTGCCCGAGGTCGGCGGCGACGCCGTCGAGTACGCCGATCCCACGGACGTGGCGAGCATCGCCGCCGGCCTGCGGCGCGTGCTCGGCGACGAGTCCCACCGGACCGAGCTCGGCCGGCTGGCGCGGGAGCGGGCGCTGCAGTTCACGTGGGAGCGCTTCGCCGAGCGGACGCTCGAGGTCTTAGCGGCGGCGGCCGCGCGCGAGGGCGGGCCCGTCCGCGGCGCGCGCGCGCCGCTCGCCCAGGCCGTCGACAGC
>JBOGYA010000323.1:0-3366 GCA_050696515.1 Solirubrobacteraceae bacterium | reverse complement strand
GTCGAGCAACGTCCCGCCCGCCGCGAGCACGATCACCCGCCGCTCCTCGCGCAGCGTCACCGGGTCGCGGCCGTAGCGGGCGCGCAGCGCGGCGGCGTCGAGCCGCACGGGGAGCGCCAGCGCCCGGTCCAATCCCAGCGCGGCGTCGAAGAGCTCGAGGCCCTCCTCGTCGGAGAGCGCCGCGAAGCCGGAGCGCGCGAGGCGCGCCTGACCCATCCTGTCCAGCTCGCCGGTCGTGGCGTCGCCGATCCGCTCCCACAGGCCCCACGCCAGCGATGCGCCGGGCAGGCCGCGCGCGCGGCGGTGCGCGGCGAGCCCATCGAGGAAGGCGTTGGCCGCCGCGTAGTTGCCCTGGCCGGCGTTGCCGAACGTGCCCGCCGCCGAGGAGAACAGCACGAACGCGGAGAGCTCGTGCTCGGCGGTCAGCTCGTGCAGGTGCCACGCGCCGTCGACCTTCGGGGTCAGCACGCGGTCAACCTGTGCCTCTGTGAGGGAGCCGATCACGCCGTCCTCGAGCACGCCCGCGGCGTGCACCACCCCGCGCAGCGGGTGCTCCGCCCCCAGCGCGGCGATCAGCTCCCGCAGCTGGCCGCGGTCGCCCACGTCGCAGCTCACGATCCGCGCCTCGGCGCCGAGCGCTGAGAGCTCGGCCTCGAGCTCGGCGGCGCCCGCGGCCTGCGGGCCGCGGCGGCTGACCAACAGCAGGTGGCGGACCCCATGCTCGGCGACGAGGTGCCTGGCCACGAGGCGGCCGAGGCCGCCGGTGGCGCCGGTGATCAGCAGTGTCCCACCCGGGTCGAATAGCGCGTCCGGCGGCGAAGCTGCCGCCCGCGGCAGGCGCGCCAAGCGCAGCGCGGAGACGGCGCCCTCGCGTAGGGCCAGCTGAGGCTCCTCGCGGGTGAGCGCCGCCGGCAGCGCCTCCCAGGAGGCGGGATCGCCGTCGAGGTCGATCAGCGCGAACCGGCCCGGGTTCTCAGACTGCGCGGAGCGCATCAGGCCCCACACCGCCGCGGCCGCCAGATCCGGCACGTCCTCGCCCTCGCGCGCGGCGAGCGCCCCGCGTGTGAGCAGCACCAGCCGCGAGTCCGCAAACCGCCCACTGGCCAGCCACGCCTGGGCCAGATCCAGCGCACGGCTCACCGCTGGATGCGCGGCGGCGGCGGAATCGGCGGGCTCGATCGCGGCCGATGCCCAATCGACCAGCACCGCTCCCGGGACCGTCGCGCCGCCCTGCGCCGCCGCGTCCAGCGCGGCCAGATCGGCATGGGACTCGGCGCTCATCCCGGCCCCCCGTAGGGCGGCGAGGAGCTCTGTGTCGTCGGGGCCAAGCACCGCCCAGCGCTCACTTCCTGCGTGCGCTGAGCCCGCCGGGACGGGGACCCAGCTCGCCGAGTACAGCGAGCGGTGATACCCCACGCGGGCCTCACCGAGCGCGCGCAGGGAGATCGGGCGCAGCACCAGCGCGCCGACCGCAGCGACCGGCGAGCCCAGGGCGTCGGCCACGGCGAGCGCCACCTCGTCGTCTCCCCGCAGCGTCAGCCGCACCCGCAGCGCCGCGGCGCCCACGGCGTGCAGCTCCACGTCCCTCCACGAGAACGGCAGCCACACCTGGTCGGAGCTCTCACGGCTGCGTTCGGCCAGAGCCGTGGCGCCCAGGGCGTGCAGGGCGCCGTCGAGCAGCGCGGGGTGCACGCCGAACAGGCCCGCGTCCGCCTGCTGCTCCCGTGGAAGCGCCACCTCGGCGAACACCTCCTCCCCGCGTCGCCACACCGCGCGCAGGCCCTGGAACACAGGCCCGTACTCCAACCCCTGCGCGGCCGCGCGGTCGTAGAGGCCCTCGACATCCACGCTCTCCGCATCCGCCGGCGGCCATGCGTCCTGCTCGCGCCCCCCCGGGTCACCGGGGGGAGCGTGTCCACCGGACTCGCCTCCGAGCGCGTGGGCCGCTCTCGCCGGGCCGGCCCCCAGCTCACCAAGGGGCGCATGCCCATTGGCCTCAGACCGAGCGTGCTCAGGCTCCGCAAGCGCGCGCGCGAGCACCCCCTCGGCGTGCTTGACCCAGCCCTCCGCCTCCAGGGAGTCGTCCTCCGGGGCGCCCTCCGGACGCGAGTGGATGGCGAGCCCGCAGCGACCCGCGGCGTCGAGCGCACCGACCTCCATCTGCACCTGCACGCCGCCCTGCTCCGGGAGCACCAGCGGCGCGCCCAGCGTGAGCTCGAGCAGCGCCGGGCATCCGAGCTGGGCGCCCGCGTGCAGCGCGAGCTCCAGGAACGCGGTGCCGGGCAGCAGCGCCATGCCCACCGCGCCGTGGTCGGCGAGCCATGGGTGCGTCTGCTGCGACAGACGGCCCGTGAACAGCGAGCCCCGGCCTCCGGCCAAGCTCACCGCCGCCCCGAGCAGCGGATGCGCGGCGGGCGCCTGGCCCGCCATCGCCATGTCGCCGATGTTGGCCGCGCTATCGATCCAGTAGCGCTCGCGCTGGAAGGCGTAGGTCGGCAGCGCCACCGGCTCGGCGCCGGACCCCCGGAAGACCGCCTCCCAGTCGACGTCCACACCGTGCGCCCACACCTCCGCGAGCGCCAGCGTGAAGCGCTCCGCCGCGCCCTCCTGGCGGCGCAGCGAGCCGACGACGCGGGCATCGCCGGGCTCCGCGAGCGCCTGCTCGATCGTCTCCTGCACCGCCATCGAGAGCACCGGGTGGGGGCTGATCTCGACGAACGTGCGCTGCTCGTGCTCCAGCAGCGCACGCACCGTCGACTCGAACCGCACCGGCTCGCGCGCGTTGCGGTACCAGTACCGCCCATCCATGCCCGCCGTGTCGAGTAGCTCGGCGGTCACCGTCGAGTAGAGGGGAATCTCGCTGGAGCGAGGCACGATCCCGGCGCACGCCTCCAGCAGCCGCTCGCGGAGCGGCTCGATCTGCGGGGAGTGCCCGGCACCGATACCGCCGACGATCTCACGCGCGCGGACCTCCTCGGCGGCGCACTCCGTCAGCAGCTCCCCGAGGGCCTCCCGCTCGCCCGAGACCACCGCCGAGGACGGCCCGTTGGCCGCCGCGATCACGATCCGTCCCCCCCAGCGCTCCAGCCGCTCGGCGAGCGCCCGCGCGCCGAGCGCCACCGATGCCATCCGGCCCTTGCCCGCCAGGCTCGCCAGCGCTTTGCTGCGCTGCGCCACCACCTGCGCCGCGTCGTGCAGCGAGAGCGCGCCCGCGACGTGTGCCGCGGCGATCTCGCCCTGGGAGTGGCCGACCACCGCCGCCGGGTGCACCCCACAGGCGCGCCACAGGGCGGCCAGCGAAACCATCATCGCGAACAGCACCGGCTGGATCACGTCGATTCGCTCGAGCGACGGCGCCCCCGGCGC
>JBOGYA010000322.1:0-3369 GCA_050696515.1 Solirubrobacteraceae bacterium | reverse complement strand
GTCGTGCCCCAACTCCACGCTCTCGGTGAGCGAGGCGATCAGCGGCAGGCCGAGCCCCAACCCCGGGCTGTCCGGCCGCGGGCCGATGCCCTTGCCCTCGTCGCGCACCACCACCCTCAGCTCGTCCACCAACAGGGTTGCGAGCACCTCCATCGGCCCCTCCTCGCCGTCTGGGTAGGCGTGGACGACCACGTTCGTGCATGCCTCCGTCACCGCCAGGCGGATGTCCGAGAGGGTTTGGGCGTCGAACGCGTACGCGTCGCCCAGCGCACCAAAGGCGTGCCGCACGATCGCGATGTTCTCCGCGCGTGCCGGAAGCGCGAGCTGCATGTCAGCGGTCATGATGAGTTGGCTCTCCCCAACATCCGTGTGGGCGCGGGTTTCGTCTTGATTGATGGTGCCCTGCGAAGGCGGTTTTCACACATCGAACACCCCACGCCCGTGGCGTAGGCCGCCGCCCTCTCTGTCGATACCCTGCCGCAGCCCAGCATACGCGAGCGCGGGGCCGTATGTTGGGCGGGCTGGACGCTTGTGGGTCCGCGCTGCGAAGGCCTATTCCACCCCCGGTCCACTGCTACGCTTTCAGCCTCCGCCTCAGGTGCCCTCACCGCCTGCACGGAAGGCCCCACCCGTGCGGGAGGCACCGCCCTCCCGGGAGCACTGTCATGACTTCGCACATCTTGCAGCCGCCCAAGGCCGTCGGTCTCTACGACCCTCGCTTCGAGCACGACGCCTGCGGCGTGGGCATGGTCGCGCGCCTGGACAACCGCCCCACCCACGAGGTGATCGCGCAGGCGATCGGGGCGCTCGAGAACCTCGAGCACCGCGGCGCCTCCGGGGCCGATCCCACGACCGGGGACGGCGCCGGGATCCTCATGCAGATGCCCGACGAGCTGCTGCGGGCCGTCGTCGACTTCGAGCTGCCCCCGCCCGGGCGCTACGGGGTGCTGATGTGCTTCCTGCCGCCCGCCGCCGAGGAGTGCGCGCGCCTGCGCGAGCTGCTCGCGAGCGTCGTGCTCGCCGAGGGCCAGCGGGTGCTCGGCTGGCGCGAGGTGCCGGTCGATCCGGCGCGCACGGGCCGCACCGCGGGGGCCTGCCGTCCCGCGATCTGGCAGCTGTTCGTCGGCGCGCCATCGGAGGATCTCGACCAGGACGCCTTCGAGCGCAAGCTGTACGTGATCCGCCGCGTCTGCGAGCTCGACCCCGCCGCCGACGGCCTGTACGTGACTTCGAGCTCCTCGCGCACCGTCAACTACAAGGGGATGTTGATCTCCAACCAGCTCGCCGGCTTCTACCCCGACCTGCGCGACCCCCGCGCCAAGAGCGCGATGGCGCTCGTGCACTCGCGCTTCTCGACCAACACCTTTCCCTCCTGGGAGCTGGCGCACCCCTACCGGGTGATCTGCCACAACGGGGAGATCAACACCGTGATGGGCAACGTCTCCTGGATGCGCGCCCGCGAGTCCGAGCTCCACTCCGAGCTCTTCGGGGAGGATCTGCACAAGGTCCTGCCCGTCGTCAAGGCCGGCGACTCGGACTCCGCGACCTTCGATCGTGTGCTCGAGCTGCTGCTGCTCGCCGGCCGCTCGCTCCCGCACGCGGTGATGATGATGATCCCCGAGGCCTACCGCGAACGGGAGGATCTGCCGCAGGAGCTGAAGGGCTTCTATGCCTTTCACTCCTGTCTGATGGAGCCCTGGGACGGCCCCGCCTCGGTGGCGTTCACCGATGGCCGGGTGATCGGCGCCACGCTCGACCGCAACGGCCTGCGGCCGGGGCGCTGGGTGGAGACCGTCGATGGCCTGGTGGTGCTCGGCTCGGAGTGCGGCCTGCTCGACATCGAGCCCGCCCGCGTCAAGCGCCTCGGGCGCCTGCAGCCCGGCAAGCTGTTCCTCGTGGATCTTGAGCGCGGCTGCATCGTCGAGGACGGCGAGGTCAAGCGCGCGATCTCCACCCGCCGGCCCTACGGCGAGTGGTTCACGCGCAACTCCGTGCACTTCGACGACCTCCCGCCCTCTGAGGAGGTGACGATCTCAACCCACCCCCTGCACGCCCGCCAGCGCGCGTTCGGCTACTCCCAGGAGGACCTGCGGGTGCTGCTCACCCCGATGGCCCGCGACGCGCAGGAGCCGATCGGCTCGATGGGCAACGACCTCGCGCTGGCCGTGCTCTCCGACCAGGCGCCGCCGCTGTTCTCCTACTTCAAGCAGCTCTTCGCACAGGTCACCAACCCACCGATCGACCCGATCCGCGAGGAGATCGTGATGAGCCTCGCCACCTCCCTCGGCTCCGAGCGCAACCTCTTCGACGAGACCCCCGCCCACGCCCACAAGCTGATCCTCCGCCAGCCGATCCTGCTCAACCACGAGCTCGAGACGCTGCGCCACGTCGCCCACGAGGAGTTCTCCGCCGAGACGCTCGACATCACCTGGCCGGTTGCAGAGGGCGCCGCGGGCATGGAGCGGGCGCTGGAGCGCCTCTGCGCTCGGGCGCACGAGGCGATCGCCCGGCACGTCAACATCCTGATCCTCTCCGACCGCTCGCTCGACCCGCGCCGCGCGCCGATCCCCTCGCTGCTGGCGGTCTCCGCCGTGCACCACCACCTCGTGCGCGAAGGCACCCGCCTGCGCGCCGGGATCGTGCTCGAGTCCGGCGAGCCGCGCGAGGTGCACCACTTCGCCACCCTGATCGGCTACGGGGTGAGCGCCGTCAACCCCTACCTGATGCTCGAGACGCTTGACGAGCTCGTCTCCCTGGGGCTGATCGCCGCCTCCGCGAACGGCGCTGCCCAGGCGGGCGGGCCGGCCCCGCTCTCCTCCGCGCAGGCCGCGCAGAACGTCGTCAAGGCGATCGACAAAGGGCTGCTGAAGACGATCTCCAAGATGGGCATCTCCACGATCCAGTCCTACCGCTCCGCGCAGATCTTCGAGGCCGTCGGGCTCTCCCGCGAGCTGATCGACCGCCACTTCACCGGCACCGCCTCGCGGATCGGCGGAGTCGGCCTGCTCGAGCTCGCCCAGGAGGCGCTGGAGCGCCACGCGCGCGGGTGGGTGAGCGCCGATCTCAGCGACGTGCTCCCGGTGGGCGGGGTGTATGCGTGGCGGCGCGATGGGGAGCGCCACATCTGGAACCCCGAGACGATTGCGCTCGTGCAGCACGCCGTGCGCACCGCCGAGGACGGGCAGGTGGGGGCCGCGCTCGCCGGGGATGCGCAGGCGCACGAGTCGGTGCGCGAGAGCCCCGCCTACGCGACCTACCGCGAGTACGCCCGCGCGGTCAACGAAGACGCCGCGCGCCGCGCCACCCTGCGCGGGCTGCTGGAGTTCGGCCCGAGCTGCCGGGACGCTTCGCCGCGCGCCGGGGATGCTT
>JBOGYA010000321.1:0-3377 GCA_050696515.1 Solirubrobacteraceae bacterium | reverse complement strand
GGTGTCGGGTGCCAGGGCTGCGGTGGCCATCGTGATCTCCTTCGGTGCCGCCGCAGACCAGGGTAGCTCATAAGTGGTCTAAACGCAACATATGAAATAAGCGATCCAAACTCGGTGAGCCGCTCCAGATCTCCGTGGAGGCCCGAAGCGGGGTTGCCGCGACCCCCTGGCCTCGGCCCGGTGACGGGTCCGGCATCGGCGACGAGGAGTCGCCGGCAGACCATCACCCCAGGGGCTCGACCGTGAGAGCGGGGGTTGCTCTCACGGTCCAGCGTAGTGGGCCCGCGGCCCGTCCTTGGCGCCCGGCGACCGACTCGTATCCCGCCGGCCACCGCCCCGCGATGGACGATGCATGAGATCCGCGCAGCCCAGCTCACGGTGGCCTCGGGTCAGACCTTTTCTCACGTGTTCTGGCGCCCGATAAGAGAAGTGTATCGGGCGTCAGGGAGAGGCGAGGTGGTACCGTCTGTGACTTTCATCGGTAAGTGGCCCCGATCTTCAGCGGTAAATGGCCCCCTCAGGTGCCGAAGACGAGGGCCTCTCGGGCGGCCTGGACGACGTCCTCGGTGACGGCTGGGAGCTGATTGATCGCCAGCACGCGCCGCACCTGGCTCAGGAGGCGCTCGACCAGCCGGAAGTTGCCGTGGGTGCACCGCTGGATCGCGGCGAGCACCTGCTCCCTCCCGGCGCTCTCGAGCGGCACGTCGGGCCAGCACTGCTCGATGACCCCGGCGAGCTCCTCAGGGCGCAGGGTGTCGTAGCGATGCACGAACCCCACCCGCGAATACAGCTGCGGGTAGCGGGCCAGGCGGCGCTCGATGCCGGGCATGCCGATGAGGATGAGGCCCATGCTGCTGTGGTCGAAGCGGTCTCGCAGCATCTCCAGGCAGTTGGTGTTGAGGCGGTCGGCCTCGTCGACGATCAGGAGTTGCGTCTGCGACCCGCAGCCGCGCGGCCTCTGCCACCGGTAGGCGGGGGCCCCGGCCAGCGCGTCGAGGGCCTGGCTGAGCGCCGCCACCTCCTGGTCCAACCGGACCGGCGTGATGGCGACCGGAGCCGTGTAGAGGAGGGCGTGCGCATCCGGGTGCTGGCCGCGCTGGTCGAGCGCGGCGCGCCGCTGGCCGGTCACCAGCTCCTCGATGACCGGCCAGCGGGTGTGCTCACGCGCCGACAAGGTCTTGCCGACCCCTGGGGCGCCGTGGCAGAGGCCAACGTAGCGATTGCTGCGCACCGCCTCGGCGAACTCGGCGAATCGCCGATGGCCACGGGTCACGACGAAGCTGTGGGCCGGCGTCGCGAGTGCGGTCACGGCTCGCGGTACAAGCTCAGGGCGGGCGCTTCCTTCGGTGACACGGGCGCCGACTCGATGCTCGGGACCCAGGCACGAGCGGCCAGGAGCTGGTCGACCACCGACCGGCGGGAGGCGAGATCGGCCATCAGCTCGCGCCGCCGCGAGGTGCGCGCGGCGATGACCTCCTTGAGGCTGATGGTGGATGCGGCCAGCTCGGCACTGACGACACGGCAGAGGAACCGGCCGCCGTGGAAGACGCGCAGCTCGCTCACGTCGCGGGGGTCGTAGCGAATCGTCACCGTCTCCCCTACGTGGGCGGAGAGGCCGAGATCGAAGTAGCGGAGCCCCTGGAAGCGGATGCCATCGGGACGCACCTTGCGCGGTCGCGCGACGGTGAGCAGCAAGAGGTCGAGCTGTTCGAGGCTGTCCGGCATGCGGGGGATGAACGCCCCTGCCTCCCACCGCTGCTGCGGCGGCTCGCCCGTCTCGCTGTGGAGACGCGCGAGGTAGCTGATGACGAAGGCGTGGATGGCGCGATCCAGTTCAGCGAGGCTCAGCAACGCCGTGGGCGCAGGGCGAGGTCGGGGCTGCTCACCACTCGGCGCATAGCCGGGAAGGGCAGCGAGGCACATCGCGTTGACCGTGGAGAAGAAGCGCTCGATCTTTCCGCGCCCACGGGGCATTCCCGGCTCACTGAAGACCAACTGCATGTGCAGATCCGCCGCCACCTGCCCCATGTGGCGGCTGATGAAGTCACTGCCGTGGTCGGTGTAGAACGTCGAGGGGATGCCGCAGACCCGCCACCCTGGGTCGGGTTTGCGCCAGATCGCCTGCCGCAGCGCCAGCGCGGTCTGGACGGCCGACGGTGCTTCGAAATGAACGGTGTAGCCGGCGACCGCGCGGCTGTGGTCGTCGGCGATGGCGGTGAGCCACGGCTTGGCCGCGTCACCGGCCGGCGTGCGCACCCAGATGTCCAGGGGCGTGTGATCCGCCTGCCACATCGCGTTGGGTGCTCCAGCGTCATGGCGGTGGAGGAGGTCATATCGCTCGCGGTACCCCTTCACCCCGGCGTGCGCCAGCGTGCGGAGGCCCGGGTCAAGGGCCGTCACCACGGCGTAGACGGAGCTGTAGGAGAGCGTCTCCCAGCCGCGCGCCCTCGCGATCTCGCCGGCCTGCCGGTGGACCTGTGCCACAGAGGGCCGCGGGCGCCGCAGCGCGAGCCCTTCCACGATGGTCACCAGCTCGGCGGACGAGCGGCGCTGCCCGCGATCCGATCGCGGCGCGCGCGCCAGCCCGGAGATGCCCGTCTCCCGGAACCGGGAGAGCCAGCGCTTGGCGGTCCGGAGCGGGATGCCCGCCGTGCTGGCGACGTGGGCAAGCGGCAGGCCGTCCTCGAGGTGCGGCCGCAGCACCGCGTACCGCTGGAAGGCGAGGGTCCGCTCTCCGTCAAGAAGCGAGCTCAGCGGCCGGGGGGCGCATGACGTCACCGCCGCGGTCTGCCGCCGCGTCGGGGAAGAGCGCTGTCCCAGGAGGACGTACCGGCGAGATGACGGTAGATCGAGGCCCGGCTGACTCCGAGCACGGCGGCGATCTCGCTGACGGTGTGCTGGCGGGACTCGTACATCTGCCGGGCCACGGCGAGCTTCTGCGGTGGGAGGACTGTCGGCCGCCCACCGCAGCGGCCGCGCGCCCGCGCCGCGGCCAGCCCCGCGCGGGTGCGCTCTCGGATCAGGTCGCGCTCGAACTCGGCAAGCGCGCCGAAGATGTGGAACACCAGGCGGCCGCCCGGGGTCGTCGTGTTGAGGTCCTCCTGCAGGCTCCGGAACCCCACGTCGCTTCGTTGCAGATCAGCGACGACCTCGATCAGATGGCGCAGGGAGCGGCCCAGTCGATCCAGCTTCCAGACGACCAGCGTGTCCCCAGGCCGGAGCTGGTCGAGGAGCGCATCGAGCTGCGGGCGGCTCTCGACGGTCCCGCTCGCGTGATCGACGAAGACGCGGTAGCAGCCGGCGGACTTGAGGGCGTCGAGCTGCAGGTCGGGGTTCTGGTCAAGGGTCGAGACCCGCGCGTAGCCAAGGAGGTGGCC
>JBOGYA010000320.1:0-3387 GCA_050696515.1 Solirubrobacteraceae bacterium | reverse complement strand
GTCTGAGATCGCCCGCCACCGCCCCGGTTCGGGCAGGTACGCGAGCAGCACCTTGCCCATCGCCGTGCAGGCCGCCGGCAGGCGTGCCCCCGCCCCGAGGTCGAGGTCGACGGCGTGCTGCCCGCGCCGCCAGCCGCGCAGCCGGTCCACGTAGCGCACCTCTCCCCCGTCGAGCACCGCCAGTGAGACCGTGCGGCCTGTTTGCTCGCGCAGTTCGCGCAGGTGCTCGCGGGCCTTGCCGCGCAGCGCCATCGAGTCCAGCACCGACATGCCGATGTCGGCGACCCGCGGAGCGAGACGGTAGCGGCGCGCATGGTCCTGCTCGAGGTAGCCGAGCGCGACCAGCGTCGAGGCGTAGCGGTGCGTGGTGGAGCGGCTCATGTTGAGCTCGTCCGCGAGCTTGGCGATGCCGAGCACGGGCTGCTGGGCGCTGAAGCATTTGAGGATCGCGAGGCCGGCCTGCAGCGAGGAGGAGAACCGCCCGCGGCGCCCTTCCTCCTCGATCAGCTCCATGCCGGCGCGGGTGGGCGGGCTCGCATCTTTTGCGAGGGCGAGCGACCTCTCCGGCTGCTTGCTCAAGGGCAAATCTCCCCCTGGGGGCAGGCGCCGCGCCGCCCCGGCAGAGACGGCATCTGGCGGGCGCACGGGATGTGGCGGCAGCACGGGATGCGGGCCGAGCGCCGCGTACGGCGCCCGACCCGCGGTGGAGCGTTTCGGGAACGGGTCACGCCAGCCCTGGCACCCTCGGCCGCGTGTCGCATCGGACACTGCTGCTCTCCCCCTCGCCGAGGAGCCATGACCCTTAGGCTGGCGTTCGCGTCCCGCATTACACACGCATGATCGCTCATCCTCTACGCGGTACTCAATGCACAAGTGAAAAAATCCGAAGCCACCCGAAAACCCATGAACCTGCCGCAAGGGCCGCTGGAAGCGATCTGAGGAGTTTTCGGGTGGCTTCCAAGTCCTACGCTGAGCACTGCTCGTAGGCGACGCGCCACATCCGCAGGACCGGGAGCAGCAGCACCGCCAGGGAGCCACCCGCGCACACCAGCCCACGGGTGCTCGCGCGCATCGAGGGAGCGCGGGCGCTGTCCTTGGAGAGGTACATCGCGACCATCGCGGCGAGGATCACGGCGTGGCGGTGGCCATTGCGCAGGTGGCGCGCCTCCCACGCCGATCGCCCGACCAGCTCTCCCACACGCCGCAAGCCGGCCTCGCCGGTGGGGTAGTGCTCGATATAGGCGTGGTTGCCGATCACCGCGTCCTCCGCTTGGTCGACGTAGCTGTCGAGCATCGTGCTCGTCGCCGAGAGCCACGGGAAGTAAGCTGCGTGCACAGCTGCGATCTCGTGCTCGCCGCGCACCGATTCGGCGGCCAGCGCAAGCAGCGCGTGCACCGTGAGCGACGCGCTCGCCGCACTGGAGAGCTCATACCAGCTCGCGTCGCGATAGCCCGTGCATTCCCGCTGCGCCCAGCGCCGCAGCTCCGCGTCGCGATCGAGCGGGTTGAGATCGTGATTGATTCCCAGCACCAGCGCGCGCGTCGCCTCGCGCAGGAGCGGAGCACGCACCTGCCGGTACCCCGGCAGCAGCACGCAGCCCTCCTGGCAGGCTTCCACGAGCGCTCGCAGATAGCCGCCGTCATCCCTGCAGAGGTGATGGCGGTAGTGGTCGGAGATGCCTCCGCCGGGATTCAACGCCTCGATCAGAGCCAGGTGCAGCTGACGGCCGTTCGCCGGGCTCGCCTCGCGCTCGTTCACGTTGTCGAGGAAATCGAGGACGATCTCGTACGCAACGAGCAGGCCCAGCAGGCACAGGTTGCGACGACGCGGGAGGATCGAGAAGAGAGCTGCGCCGTCGACGTGGGTCCGCTTGCGCACGAGAGCGCCCAGCGCATCCTCGCGGATCGGCGCATCGGGGATCGCCCGTGCCATGCGCTGCCACGCGCTCAACTCACGCGAGACCGAGCGCAGCCCCCACAGCAGCTCGCGCAGGGCTGCAGTGGCCAATGCCCAGAGCTGCCTGGGGGAGAGCGGCGTGGGATTTGAAAACTCGCCAGAAATCGAGATCTCAAGATTAGACGACGAAGCAGCCGGATGGTGCGCTTTGCCCAGCTTTGCCGAGCTTTGCGCATCTTCCCCCACCACGCATGACGCGCGCACGATCCGCCGGTCGGGCCGCCGGTGGCCCATGCCTTCGCCCACTCTTCCACCCACCATGCGCCTGTCTGAAGATCGCCTGAGGCCGCCCTGTACGGCCCCAGTCCTGGTCAATCCTGGAGGATGATCGCAGGACGCACACGCGCCGCAAGGTATCCGGGCACCGCGAGAATCAGGACCGCGACCGTCGTGACCAGCCCGAAGCTGGCGAGCGCCACCAGCCCGCCGACGGAGTAGACGACCGGGAACCCTGTGACCACGGCGAGGGCGTGGCTCAGCAGCAGTTGGCCGTAGAGCCCGAACACCGCGCCGACCGAGCAACCCATGCCGAGCAGCAGCGCGCTCTCCACGAACAGCGCACGCCACAGCACGCCCTTGCCGAAGCCGTCGACCTTCATGTCCGCCAGCCGCCGCCGGCGCTGCCAGATCATCGACCCCATCGCCGCCGCCATCGCCAGCATCGCGGCGAGGAGCACGAGCACGCTGATCTCGGTCAGGCGCGAGAGCCCCTGGCGGCTCGTCACATGGCCGCGCGCTTCGCGCTGGCTCATCGTTTCCGCGACCAGCCCCGACACGGGCCCCAGGGCAGCGCGCACCTGGCGGCGAAAACGCTGCGCAGGCACTCCCGGCGCGAGCACGAGGTTGTACGCGCTGGCGTCGGTGCTGCCCCACGCGCGTGCGTAGTCCGCCGCGTTGAGGACGATCGCACCCGGCGGCCAGCCGACGTTCGTGATCAGGGCCGCCACACGAAAGGCTGTGGGTCGCGGTGAGGGCAGCGTGAGCCACTGGCCGACGCGCAGGTCGTGTTCGTGGGCGATCGCCTGCGAGAGCACCACCCAGCCGCCTTCGCGAAAGCGGGCGGTGGCGAGGGCGAGGTTGCCCTGCACCAGCTGGCTCGAGGAGATCGGCTGGGTCGCCGTGCGCGGGGGCGCGATCACCCACACGCGCCGCAGCCCATAGTCGAGGAAACCTCCCCGGTAGACCTTCACGGCCCGCACTCCCGGCAGTCTCGCGAGCACCGCCGCCGAGGTGTCGGGAAACGGCACGGTCGCCAGCAGGTTGGACGACCCGGATGGCGCGACCCACCACCGCGAAAAGGCGTTCACGGCATGCGTGGACTCGTCGATGCCGCGCTGCAGGTTCGCGTGGGCGCCCTGGATCGCGACGCTGCCGAAAACCGCGATCGCCCCGGTCGCCGCGACCGCCAGCGACCGCGGGCGGTTGACGGC
>JBOGYA010000319.1:0-3397 GCA_050696515.1 Solirubrobacteraceae bacterium | reverse complement strand
CGAGCGACCCGCTCGCGCCAGCGGCCCGTCGCGGGGACGTGCGCACCAGACCCCGCAGCAGCGGCGGCAGCGCGCCGGCCCTCGCCCGCGCGCACAGCGCACCAAGGTCAAGCGGTGCCGCGACGATCGACGCCGCCCCGCCGGCTTGCGCCGCGTCGAAGAGTCGCACGCCTTCCGCGGAGGAGATCGCGCGCAGTCCCCCGCGCGCGAGGCGCGCGGAGTCACCCGCTTCCAGGTGGCCGGTCATGCCGGTCGCCTGCTCCCACAGCCCCCACGCGATCGAGCTCGCCGGGAGCCCTCGCGCCTGGCGGAGCTCCGCGAGCGCGTCCAGGAAGGCGTTCGCGGCGGCGTAGTTGCCCTGCCCCGCACCACCGAACGTGCCTGTGACCGAGGAGAAGAGCACGAACGCCCGCAGGTCGAGGTGCTCGGTGAGCTCGTGCAGATGCCAGGCCCCCGCGACCTTCGGTGCGAGGACCCGCTGCACGCGCTCCTCGGTGAGCGTGCCGATTACGCCGTCCTCGAGCACTCCCGCGGTGTGCACCACCGCGCTCAGCGGGTGCTCCGCGGGGACTCCTTCAAGCAGCGCCTGGACCTGCGCCCGGTCGGCCACATCGCAGGCGGCGAGCGCCACCTCCGCGCCCAGAGCCGACAGCTCGCTCACGAGCTCGCTCGCGCCCGGCGCCGCGGCCCCCCGCCGGCTGGCGAGCAGCAGCCGGCGCACACCGTGCTCGGCCACCAGATGCCTCGCGAGCAGGGCGCCCAGACCTCCCGTGCCCCCCGTGATCAGCACCGTGCCCCCGCGCTCGACCGGGGCGCCGGGCAGCCGCAGCACGTTCTTGCCGACGTGCCGCGCTTGGCTCATGAACCGGAACGCCTCCCGCGCACGCCGCACATCCCACGCCTTGACCGGCAGCGCCTTCAGCACCCCACGCTCGAACAGCTCCAGCAGCTCGGCGAGCATCTCCCGGATCCGCTCCGGGTCGACCGACAGCAGATCGAACGCCCGATACGCCACGCCCGGGCGCTCCTCCGCGACTGCCTCGGGGGCGCGGATATCGGTCTTGCCCATCTCGATGAACCGACCGCCGCGGCTGAGCAGCCCAAGCGAGACGTCCACGAACTCCCCCGCCAGCGAGTTCAACACGACATCCACACCACGCCCCTCGGTCGCCCACATGAACCGCTCGCCGAACTCCAACGACCGCGACGAGGCGCGATGCGCCTCATCGAGCCCGAGCGATGCCAACACCCCCCACTTGCCGGGACTCGCCGTCCCGTAGACCTCCACACCCAAATGCCCAGCCAGTTGCACCGCGGCCATCCCCACCCCGCCGGCCGCCGCATGCACGACCAGCCGCTCGCCCGCCCGCACCCCGGCCAGATCGACCAGCCCGTAGTACGCCGTCAGGAACGCGACCGGCACCGAGGCCGCCCGCACGAAAGACCACCCCGCCGGCACCCGCACGAGCAGCCGGGCATCGGCCACCGCGATCGAGCCAAACGAGCCGTCCAACAGACCCATCACGCGATCCCCCGGCGCGAGCTCCTCCACCCCCGGGCCGACCTCCAACACCACACCCGCGCCCTCGCAACCGACCAGCCCCTCCTCGGGACGCATACCCAGAGCGATCATCACTTCCCGGAAGTTCAGGCCGGCCGCGCGCACCTCCACGCGAACCTCCCCATCCGCGAGCGCTCTCGCCGCCTCGGGACACTCGACCACAGCCAGTTCCTCGAGCGCGCCCCCACCCCCGGCATCCAGCCGCCACCCCGCGGCCCCGTCGGGGATCGCCAGCCCACCATCGAACCCGGCCCGCACAAGCCGCGCGGCCAGCGCGCTCCCCTCGCGCACGGCCATCTGCGGCTCCTCCGAGCCCAGCGCGCTCGCCAACGCCCGCCACGAAGACTCCTCGCCATCGACATCGACCAGCACGAACCGACCCGGGCTCTCCGCCTGCGCCGAGCGCACGAGCCCCCACACACCGCCACCCACGAGATCCGACACGCCCTCGCCCGCGCGCGCAGCCGCCGCACCCCGCGTCACCACCGCCAAACGCGACCCCGCGAACCGCTCGTCCCCAAGCCACGCCTGCAACAACCCCAGCACCCGCGCCACTCCTTCGGCAACCATCCCCGGAACACCGGCCTCACCCTCGACAGCCGGCGACTCACGCGCAGAGCCGCCGCCGAACCCACCGGCCAGGCCGCCACCGGCCGCCGAGCGCCCACCGAGCCCACCACCGTCCACGAGCACCACGCGGGGCAGCGACTCGCCTCCCTCCACAGCCTGCCTGAGCTCACCCAGATCCGCGTGCGCCCCGCACTCCACGCCCACCGCGCGCAACGCCTCCCCGACGCCCCCCTCCTGCTGAGAGCCGAGCACGACCAACCCGCCACCACCGGACACCGCAGCGGGGGCAACTGGCGTCCACTCGACGCTGAACAGCGAGTCGCCGTCACCCTTCCGTGCGCTTCCCAACTGGCCGGCGGCAACCGGGCGCAACGTCAACGAGCGCACCGTGGCGACCAGTCCGCCACCCTCGTCGACGGCCACCAGCGACAGCGTGTCCCGCCCCACCCCCGACACACGCACCCGCAGGGAGGACGCGCCCACCGCATGCAGCTCCACGCCCTCCCACGCAAACGGCAGGCGTACACCGTCGCCGCGCCCCTCGACGCCCCCGCCGTCCCCCTCGGACACACCCAGACCGGTCGCATGCAACGCCGCGTCGAGCAACGCCGGGTGCACCCCAAAGCCCTCGGCCCGCTCGACATCGCCCTCAGGCAAAGCGACCTCGGCGAACACCTCGCCGCCACGCCGCCAGGCAGCCTCCAGCCCCCGAAATGCCGGGCCGTACTCATAGCCCCGCTCAGCCAAGCCTTCGTACAAACCCTCGACATCCAGCGCCTCTGCGCCCTCCGGCGGCCACACCCCACCCACAGGCCCCCCACCGCTCACCTCGGCAAACCCAGCCACCGCGCCCAGCCCGTCCACCTCGCCAAACCCGGCCACCGCGCCCCGCCCGTCCAGCTCGGCACCGGCCGCGCGAGCGCCATCGACAAGCGTCCCGGTGGCATGACGAACCCACGACGCGCCGCCCGGGAGCCCGTCCTCGCGTGCCGGCCCCTCGGGCCTGGAGTACACGGCAACCGGCCGACAGCCTTCCTCGTCCACCTCGCCAACCAAGACCTGAAGTTGCACCCCACCTCCCCCGAGCACAAGCGGCGCCTCGAGCGCCAACTCCCGCACACGCGCACACCCAACTCGCCCGCCCGCGTGCAGCGCGAGCTCCAAGAACGCCGTACCCGGCAGCAGCACGACACCCGTCACAGCGTGGTCCCCAAGCCACGCATGGGACTCCAGCGACAGCCGGCCCGTGAACAGCCACCCCCCCTC
>JBOGYA010000318.1:0-3401 GCA_050696515.1 Solirubrobacteraceae bacterium | reverse complement strand
GGTACTTGCGCGAGGCGCCCTGCTCGAGGTAGCCCAGCGCGACGAGCGTGATCACGTAGCGGTGGGTGGTGCTGCGGCTCATACCGAGTTCGTCGGCGATGTCGGCGATCCCGAGCACGGGCTTCTAGGGTGTGAAGCACCCGAGGATCGCGAGGCCGCGCTCTAGCGACTGCGAGTAGCGCGGTTCGCGCAGGCTGGGTATGGAACGGATCCATTCCCCGTCGGCGTTGAGTCTGTCAGTATGTGAGCTTGTTCTTGGCATTTGTACGATGGACCCCTGTCCTTAGTCCCGTGTGACCTGGACCCCCTGCGGGGCCAAGCATGTCTGAACACCGATCATACTTCGAAGTTCGGATGTTCTCAATCATAAACACTCGCTTCACCACGGCTTTGGTGTGGTACTCGCCAGGGTCGCAGGCAAGCTCGACGCTCGCCCCCAGCTCTGCCCACCCGGTCACAAACCCGCTGGACATCCCCGCGCCCTCACCGATTCCGCCGCCGGCGCCGGTGCACTCAGCGCCCCTCACAGCGCTCACGGCGCCGGCCGGCTCACACACCTCGGCCTCCACGGAGCTGCGGAAGTCCTCGCACACGCAGGAGTTCACGCGCGCCCGGCGGCCCCGCTGGTCCAGGCGCCGCCGCTGAACCTGGCCGCTGAACCTGGCTACTGGGCCGCGGTCGCCAGAGGTCAGCGAAAATGACGCCGGCTCGGGCACATGCGCGCCAGCGCGCACTCGCTACAGGCCGGTGCACGCGCGTGGCAGGTGCGACGGCCGTGGCGCAGAAGGTTCACGTGCAACTCCAGCTCCTCGCCGGGCGGAGTGAGCGCGAGCATCTGGTCGTGCAGCTCCTCGAAGGGGGCACCAGGGCGCAGCAGTTCCAGGCGCATCCCGACCCGGGAGACGTGCGTGTCCACCGGAACCTCACGCAGGCCGTACGCGAACAGCAGCACGCACGCCGCCGTCTTGCGGCCAACCCCCGGCAGGGCGGTCAGGTAGTCGCGCCCCTGCTCCAGCGGGGCCTGCGCCAGCCAATCCAACGACAGCTCGTGCGGAGACCGATCGGATTCCCGTCCGCCCCCGCCGGAGATCGCGCGCAGGATCCGCTGGATGCGATCCGACTTCACCTTTGAGATGCCACCGGGGCGGATCGCCTCCTCCACCACCTCCAGCGGGGCGTCGCGCACCGCCTCGTAGAAGCCGGTCCCCGTCTGCCCCAGGCGCGCGCGCAGGCGCAGGTAGGCGACGTCGCGGTTGCGGTCGTTGGTGCTCTGCGAGAGCACGGTCAACAGCAGCTCCGCCAGCGGGTCTCCGTGCGGCGCCATCCGCGGGACCCCGTACACCGCGCGCAGCCGGTCGCGCACCGCGCGCACGCGGCGGCGAGTAGGCGGAGTCCACGCGGTGGGCACGGCGCAACGGTAGCCCGGTTATGCTCGGCTCGGTGCCAGAGGTCAGCGAGCACACCGCCCAGATCGGCGAGCTGCCGGTCTTCTGGCGCAGCGCGCCGCCACCCCCCGGCGACGAGAGCCACGCGCCCGTGCTCTATCTGCACGGGGTTCCCACCAACTCCGACGACTGGGTCGGGTTCCTGCGGCGCGGCGGCGGGCTCGCGCCTGACCTGCCCGGCTTCGGGCGCTCCGGCAAGCCCGGGCACTTCGACTACTCGATCCCCGGGTACACGCGCTTCGTCGAGCAGTACCTCGACCTCGTGGAGGTGGAGCGGGTGCGGCTCGTCGTGCACGACTGGGGCGTCGTGGGACTCGCCTTCGCCCAGCGCCACCCCGAGCGGGTGCAGCGGTTGGTAGTGACGAACGCGGTGCCCTTCCTCCCTGGCTACCGCTGGCACCGCACCGCGCGGCTGTGGCGCACGCCGCTGCTGGGCGAGCTCGCGATGGGCGCCACCGTGCGCCCCGTGCTGCGACGCTCCACGCGCGATGCCAATGCGACGCCGGGGCCGCTGCCCGAGGCGTGGCTCGACACCGTGCTCGACCACTTCGACCAGGGCACCCAACGCGCGATCCTGCGGCTCTACCGCAGCGCCCCCTCCGAGGTGCTCGCGCGTGCCGGCGCCGAGCTTCACCGCCTACAGGCGCCCGCCCTGGTGGTGTGGGGCCTGCGCGACCCCTACTTCCCCTCCCGCTTCGCCGCGGAGTACGCGCGCGCGCTGCCCCACGCCGAGCTGCTGGAGCTGCCCGACGCCGGCCACTGGTGGTGGCTCGACCGGCCCGACGCGATCGAGCGAGTGGTCGGCTTCCTCGCAGAACCGTGAGCGAGCGATGGCTGAGGCCGTGGGCGCTCGCGCTGGCGACGGCGATCCCGCTGAGCGTCGTCTACCTGATCCTCCAGCCCCCCAGCGGCGACCTCGCGGCGGCCACGTATCGCAGCGATCTGTTCGCTCGCGCGGGGCTCACGCTTTGGGACAACGGCTGGTACAGCGGGCACTATCTCCCCGGCTACTCGCTGCTGGCGCCGGCTCTGGGGGCGCTGCTGGGGAATCGCCTGCTGCTCGTGCTCTGCACGGTGGGCGCGGCGGCGCTGTTCGGGCTAGTGGCGCAGCGGGCGTTCAGCGAAGCCAGTGCCCGCGTTGCGGCGGTGTCCTTCGCGCTCGGTGCCTGCGTAACGATGCTCTCGGGGCGCGTCGCCTACGGACTCGGGCTCGCCGTGGGGCTGCTTGCGCTGGTGGGGCTGCAGCGCGGGCGCACCTCCTTCGCGCTTCTGCTGGCGGCGCTCGCGAGCCTCTCCAGCCCCGTCGCAGGAGCGTTCCTCGCGCTCGCCGGGCTGGCCTACGCGCTGGCCGGCTCCATGCGCAGCGGCCTCGCGCTAGCGGGGGCGGCGCTCGCGCCGATCCTCGCGCTCACGGTGGCCTTTCCGGAAGGCGGCTGGGAGCCGTTTGCGCCGTCGGTGTTCTGGCCCGGCCTGGCGGGAGTCGCGCTGATCGCGCTGCTGCTGCCTCGTGTCGCGAGCGGCCTGACGCTAAGCGCCGTGCGCGCGCTCACCTGGGGAGCGTGGCTGTATGCGCTCGCGCTGATCGGGGCCTTCGCGCTGCACACCCCCGTCGGCAGCAACGCCGCGCGCCTCGGAGCGCTGTTCGCGGCCCCGCTCGTAGCGGGCGCCCTGTGGGAGCGCCGCCGCCTGGTGCTCCTCGCGCTCGCGCCGGCGCTGGTGTACTGGCAGCTGGAGACCCCCCTCAACGACGTCTCGGCGCTCACCGGAGACCCGTCGGTGAGCGCCTCCTACTACGCCCCCCTGCTCGGGGAGCTGGAGCGCCGCGCACAGGGCGCGCCGCTGCGCGTTGAGGTCCCGCTGACGGGGGCCCACTGGGAGGCCGCGTACCTGCCGGGGCACTCCTCGATCCTGCTGGCTCGCGGCTGGGAGCGTCAGCTGGACACGCGCTACGGCGCC
>JBOGYA010000317.1:0-3427 GCA_050696515.1 Solirubrobacteraceae bacterium | reverse complement strand
GCTCGGCACCGGGTACGGGCACATCGCGGTGGGCGTGGACGACCTCGGGCAAACCCTCGCGGGGCTGAAGGAGCAGGGCATCGAGCCGGAGCGGGAGCCGTATCGGGTGCGCGAGGGCGGCTCGCTCATCTGTTTCGTCCAGGATCCCGACGGCTATCGCATCGAGCTCATCGACCGCAGCGGCAAGTAGCCCGAATCTCGGGCGGCCCGAGCCGCCCGAAGTAGAGGCGCGGCCCGGTCAGCTCTGAACGCCGGCTGCCGTCAGGAGGATGTCGACGGTGCCGGTGCGCCCCATACGCAGCGGCCGGCCGTTCAGCTCCAGGTCGACGTAGCCGGCCGCGCCGAACCGGACCCACAGGCGACGCGCCTGCACCTCGACGCTCGAGCCTTGCTCGACGACGGCGTCGTACAGGACGCGGCCCTGTTCACCGCCTGCCCGGGCGAGCACCCAGCAGGCCCCACGCGAAGCCGTCACTCGCAAGGCCGCCTTGTGCAGTCGGGCCGGGGCCGTAGGTCGCTGCGCTGCAGTCGTCGTCGGCTGTCGTTGGGCGGGAGAAGGCCTCGCGACGGCGTGGGGATGCGTCCGATCCCGGCGAACGGTTTCCTTGCCGGGGCGGAGTCGCACGACAATCACGAGCGCGACGACCAGCATGAGTACGACCGCGCCCAGGAACGCTGCCCTACGCAGAGCCCGTCCGCGATCATTCGGGGCTTGCCTGCGCGCGTTTCCCGCATTCAGGGCCGCGACCTTTCGGAGCATCTCCTCCGGGGAGGCTTCGCTCGGCTGATCCGGTGTGGGAGTCACTTGAAGGCAGGGGGTTGTACGAGAAGTCGCAAAACGAGAAACTGTAGGAGTGACAGCCGAACCTAGGACGTCTCGGTCGGAACAGAGCAGAGTGAAAGCTAGACGCGGCTCATCGAGTTGGCCTCTGATCTGATTGCCGAGGGCACCGAGCCCGAAGCCGGCTCTCCGGAGTCGATGCTTCAGTTCCTCGCGGAGCACACCGAGAGCAGTCGACGTCGCCGGGACCGGAAGCACCGGGGCAGGCCCCGAGGCCGGAAGACCGCACTGCTGCTGGCGATCGTCGCGGCGCTGGCCGCCCTGGGTACAGGGCTGCTGCTGTGGGGGAACTCTTCACATCGGGTACCCGGGGCCCAGACGCCGCGGGCGCCCGCGAAGGCGGCGGCGGGGGGCTCCGCCCGCGCCGGCGCAGCACCTAAGGCCTCGAAGGCTCCGGCGCCCGCGGCAACAAGCGAACGGTGGCACAAGGGTCTCCACCCGTACGCCGATCCGAGCAAGCAGGGCCTTCCCAACCTCTACTACGAATGGATGCCGTCGCACGTCTCCTGTCCCGGCTACGCGACCTACGGCTGTTGGAAGGCAAAGGTCGTGACCCGTCTCGGGTGTCCGCACGGAATCACCGTTCTTTTCCAGGAGACGCGGGACGGTGCGGTGGTGGGCCTGACGACCGGGCAAAGCCGGCCGCTCAGAGCAAAGACGCCGGGCGTCGTCGAAGTCGACGCAAACCAGCAGCACGTGAATGGCCGACCCGAATGGATGGCCTGCAACTGACCTCATCGCGCCGCACCCCTGACCGATCGAAGCGGTAACTAGCCCTGCGGCAAACAAGCGCCGTTCAGTTGCAGCTGAACGGGCCTAGGCGTAAGGGCGGGCCCACCTAGCCAATCAAGGGGGTCGCGCGATTCCAGCCGCTTCTACGACTACGTGAAGAGCTTTTGAGGTTGGGGCAGGGGCGCTGCCCGACCCACGAGCGAGAGGAAGCGGCCACAGAATGAGGACACCGAGGCGCCGGCTGTTGAGCCGGCGTAGTCTGATCGGAGCGACGATCGCGATCGCTCTCGTCGTCGTTTCACTGCTGACTTTCGGCGCAACCTCCGACCGCCCGCTGGCCCAGCACGACTCGCGCGGTCGCTCGATTGAACGGAACGCCACCGGTCGCTCCACGGGACCGAGAGCCATCGGGCGCTCAACTGACCGGCGCAGCACGCGCCTCACCCGACTTTCGCGCGCCAAGGGGCACCCCTCCCTCGTGACTGCGGCTGGACGCGCCGTTCACCATTCGCTCTCCGCCGGCTCGTCGGCCGCGCGAGGCTGGGCCCCGTTCTCGAGCTCCGCGCCGCGCCTGCTAGCCGCGAAGACTCAGCCGGTGATGGTGACGACGCAGCAGCCGTCGTCGGGTGCGATCGGGACCAGCTACAAGGACACGGCGACCCTGTCGGGCGCGTCGAGCCCGGACGGGTCGGGTTCGATCACGTTCACCCTGTATCCAGCGAAGGGTTGCACCGGGACGGTCCTGGATACGGAGACGGTCGGCAACGTCAACGCGAATGCGGATTACACGACGCCGGCCGGGGTGGTGCTGCAGAACGCGGGCACCTATTACTGGGTCGCGTCCTTCACTGGGGATTCGAACAACAAGAACGTGTCGACCGGCTGCAACGACGAGCCGGTGGTGGTGGCGAAGAACTCGCCGTCGATCCTGACGACTCCGGGTCCGTCGTCGGGGGCGATCGGGGCCAACTACAAGGACACGGCGACCCTGTCGGGCGCTGCGGGCCTGGACGGCAATGGCTCGATCACGTTCACCCTGTATCCCGCTAAGGGCTGCACCGGCACGGCGCTCGACAGCGAGACGGTGAACAACGTCAACGCGAATGCGGATTACACGACGCCGGCCGGGGTGGCGTTGCAGAACGCGGGGACCTATTACTGGGCGGCGTCCTTCAGCGGGGATACGAACAACAAGCAGGTGAATCCGTCGAACGCCGATTGCAACGCGGAGCCGGTGGTGGTGGGGAAGAACCAGCCGTCGATCGTGACGACGCAGCAGCAGGCTTCGGGGGCGATCGGGGACACGTACAAGGACAAGGCGACCCTGTCGGGCGGGGCGAGCCTGGACGGCAATGGCTCGATCACCTTCACCCTGTACCCGGCGAAGGGCTGCACCGGCACTGTGTTGGACACGGAGACGGTGACTGGTGTCTCGGCGAATGCTGATTACACGACGCCGACCGGGGCGGTGCTGCAGAACGCGGGGACCTATTACTGGGCGGCGTCCTTCAGCGGCGACTCGAACAACACGAAGGTCAATCCGTCGAACGCCGATTGCAACGCGGAGCCTGTGGTGGTGGGGAAGAGCTCGCCGTCGATCGTGACGACGCAGCAGCAGGCTTCGGGGGCGATCGGGGACACGTACAAGGACAAGGCGACCCTGTCCGGTGCGGCGAGCCTGGACGGCAACGGCTCGATCACGTTCACGCTGTACCCGGCGAAGGGCTGCACCGGCACTGTGTTGGACACGGAGACGGTGACTGGTGTCTCGGCGAATGCGGATTACACGACGCCGGTCGGGGTGGCGTTGCAGAACGCGGGCACCTATTACTGGGCGGCGTCCTTCAGCGGGGA
>JBOGYA010000316.1:0-3448 GCA_050696515.1 Solirubrobacteraceae bacterium | reverse complement strand
GCCATTCGAAGATTTTCGTGCGCTTGCCCTGATCCTTGACCTCGGGCGGCAGCAGCGGCGACATCCAGTGGATGCGATGGTCGTGCCATTCGAACTCGCCTGTGCGATCGAGCACGCTCCACCGCGGGGTGGCGCTGGGGGAGGCCGAGGACGGAACGGCCACCTCGCCGTAGAAGCTCTGGTTGAGGTAGTACGCGGGCGAGTTCGCGTTGACTTCGACTGTGCCGTTGCTCAGTACGCGCGCGTACGGTTCGCGCTGGTAGCCGTACACCGTCACCGTCTTGCCGGTGTGGTTGACCATGATCAAGCGATCGGCGAATTCGAGCACGCGCAGGCTCAGCCCGGGCACACTCGGGACGATGCGAGTCACGTAGGTGCGGTAGTGGTAGCTGCTCCCCTGGTCGTTGATCGGGTTGTTGCTCTCCAAGGTGGGGTTCGGCTGGACTGCGCTCTGCGCGCGCGTTGGAAGTGCCGGCGCCAAGGTGAGGGCGCCGAGCACGACGGCTACGGCGAGACGGCGAGACATGAAGGCTCCTTGCGGACTCCGTGGTGGACGGGTGAGGAGGCGAGCCCGCGACCCGAGTCTCGGACCGTACGTCCGGAGGGGCTAGCTCGCCGTGCTTGCGAGCGGTGGCGGTCGCACCGCCAGGGAGCGTCCGAGCAGGCATCCGCCGCGTGCGATCAGCGCGCCCACGCGCCTTGAAACCGGCGCCGTGGGCCTTGGCCGCGGCCAGTGCGGGCGCCGCCCGGGCGAGAGCCTCGCCAGGATGCGCTCTCCGGGGTAGCGCCGTGCGATCAGCGCTGTTGCCAGCACCAGTGCCGGCAACAGGTACAGGATGGCGTGCAACACCATCCGCACACAATACCTACGTCCCCACCGCCGAAAGCAGCCACAGCCCGAAGCTCGTGAACGCCACCATCACCGCCAGCATCCAGTACTGGCTGCGCAGCGCCTCCTGGGGATCGCGATAAAGCGACAGCGCGCGGTCGTGCGCGAGCGTCAGCCCGCCGACGTGGCCGCAGAGCAGGGCGGCGACCTGCACGTACCAGATGGCCGCGTAGGAGACGATCCCGTAGTGGATCATGTACCCGTTGGTGCCGAGCAGGTTCGCCCCGTTGCCCAGTGGGTCGGAGGCCAGGTAGACCATCGCCTGGCTCTGCCAGATCAGCAGTGAGAAGTAGTGCGCCAACACGTACGCGAACCCGATCGGCGCAAGGGTGTGCGCGAAGTCGCGCATCAGGTGCGGCACGTCGTAGCGGGCGCTGACGGTGTGCACCCCCAGGACGCCCACCCTGTACACGGCCGCGATCACGCCGATGCAAAACACCAGCCCCACCGAGTAGGCCAGCTCGAGTGCGGCCATCTGGCCAAGCCCGAGCTCGGCGAACCTGCTCTGCAGCCACGGCTCGCTGTCGTGCCAGTACACGCCGTTGCTGAAGCCGTCGAACGTGGTGATGCCGATGATTGTGCACACCAACGCCACCGTCCCGCGCCGCATCGGCAGGCTGGTCAGCCCGCTCAGCGGGCGCCGCAGGCACACCGTGCCGTCCTCGTCCCGCACCAGTGCGGACAACCGTGAGAGCACGTTGAAGTACACCTGGAACCCGTCGGCTTGCTCGCCCCACTCATCCACGCCGAACAGCGCCATCCCGGCGACCGTCACCGCGAAGTACCCCACCGACAGCGCCGCCAGCAGCGAGGGTCGATCGCGGTTGGGTATCGGGTACACCAGCTCGAGCCACCCGAACCCCACGAGGGCCGCCACCGCCGGCCACACCCCCAGCCACCGCGGGTAGCGCAGTGGCGCGGTCCTGGCGCGCAGCGGCCCGAGCGTGTCGAGGCCGGCGCGCAGCACCCGCGCGCACGTGCGCCATGGACTGAACGCGCGGAAGACGTCCCCGAACAGCACGCTCAACACCGGCATCCCGACCCAGAACACGACGTAGACGAACGTCACCGAGAGGTTCGCCGTGCTCACCTGGGTGCCCGCAAAGCCGCTGTACACGACGACCGCGAACAACCCCACCCCGACCGCGTTCGCCAGCCAATCGACGGCGCGAGGTAAGACGAACAGCGCCCGGCGGCGCTCGCGCTGCAGCTGCGGCCGCGTCCACAGCGCCGAGAGCGCCACGAAGGACACCACGAGCACCACCGCCGCCGCCCAACTGAACAGCCAGGGAGGGATCGGCAAGTCGGCCTTCCCGACGATCCCGTGCGCCGAGGCGCTCGCGGGAAACAGCAGAGCGCCAAGGCCAAGGCCGCCGAGCAGCGACAGCCGCACGCGCGCAGGGCATCTCATGGCCGCGGCAGTCTAGCCCGGCGGTACCTGATGCACGCCGCATCGCGTGCGGCTCGGAGTCTGGGCCGACTCCGGCACGACCGTCCAGAGCGCCCGGATGCAGCGCCCGGCAGGGCTCAGAACGTGCTCGGCGGGGCGCTCGCTTCGACGTGCGCGCCCGCGGCGCTGCCGATGAAGAGGATCTGGAACGGGCTCGAGCCGTGCGCCGCGACTTCGGTGAGCACCGCCCGCCCGGCGGCCACGATCCGCCCGCCGCGGCGGGCGAGGCCGTAGACGACGAGGCTGTGCTGCGCCACCGCGGAGCCGTTGTCGACCGTCCCGGCCGCGCCGGAGCTGCCGGCTTCGTCGGTTGGGTGCACTCCCGTCACGCTGACCTCCGGCACGTTTCCCTGCGCCCGCGGAGCTTCGCCGACGAGCGCGTTCACAGTCATCGGCGCCCCGCCCGCCCCGCTGACCTGCACCTGGTCGTCGATCCACGTGAACTGCTCGCCGGGCCGCAACAGCGCCGCGGAGGTGAGCCCCGCTTCGAGTCCGGGGGCGTTGTTCTGGAAGAGCACGTTCCCGCCGGCGTCCTTCACGGCGATCGCGATCGGCACGGCGCGCAGCGCGTGCGTGGAGGTGTTGCGCAGCGTCACCACCGCGGCGGTCCCTTCGGAGCTGTGCAGCACCTGCGTGGCCACCACCCGCACCTCGCGGCTGGCCCGCGCGATCGACAGGCCCCTGCTGACCTGCACGGGGTTCCTGGCCCGCTCCAGCTTCGCCAGTCTTTCCAGCCGCGCGCTCTTTTCCTGGCTGCTCTCGCACCCGCCCAGCGCGAGCGCCGCCAGGAGCAGCACGCCGAGGCGCCTCACGCGCGTCTCCTCGCCGCCACCGCGAGTGCGTGCCCACTTCGCGCAGCGCCACCACCGGTGCTCTGCCATACGAACGCCCGCCCGGGCCGCCCCGGGGCGGCCCCCATCAAAATCATTTTTGCCTCACCCGAACGCTCCGCCGATGTAGTCGCGCGTGCGCTGCTGGCGAGGGTGATCGAAGACCTGCTCGGCCGGGCCGTACTCGACGAGCTCGCCGAGGTGCATGAACGCGACGTGGTCGGCCACCCGCTGTGCCTGCTGGAGGTTGTGGGTGACGATCACCACCGCGACGCTCTC
>JBOGYA010000315.1:0-3502 GCA_050696515.1 Solirubrobacteraceae bacterium | reverse complement strand
CGCCCCGACGCTCACGGGCCCACCGGGACGGAGGATGTCTGTTTGTGACCTCACTGGCACTGGCTTTCACCGCTCACGAGCATCGGTTCGCTGTCCTGGTACCGACCGCTAAGACGCGGCCACCGCCCATGTACCCATCGTCCACACCTGTTCCCCTGTGACGGCAGGACCTTCATACTTGATGCCGAGGACCGCTCCGGCGGTATTTGCGCCGGTCTTGATCCCTTGCCCCGCCACTGATGCAGGTTGAGCCGCAAGAACGGGCCCGAACCGTTGAGGAGGCGTGGGCACAGCCGTGTAGCCTTGGTAGATGCACAGGGCGCCTTCTTCGGCCCTCGGCGTTTCCACCGTGCCCGGACAGTGTTTTTCGGCTTCTTTTGCTTCGGTTTCGCATTCTCCCTGCGCCGCGGTTTCCAGGGCTTTGCAGTTCTTGACTATGTAAAAGTTTTCCGTCGCGATTTTCAATGGGATCGAGAAGGAGATCGGAACGGTCCATGTGCCTTCCGTCGAAACCGATTCGACGAGACTGGACCACGTCCCCGTCTCCGTTTCACCTTTCGGCAGCGTCCTGGTGAAGCCAGTAGTGCCGGGAGGGCCTTTTGGGCCTTCTGGGCCTTCCGGGCCTTCCTTGCCTTCCTTGCCTTCTTTCCCTTCATGACCTTCGGCGCCGTTGTTGCCATTCACGCCGTTTTCGCCTTTGGTACCCGCCGATCCCGCGGGACCAGCGGGACCTGCTGCTCCGGCCGGTCCCGTGGCGCCCGGAGCGCCGTTTTTACCGGCGGGGCCACGGGGACCCGCCTTGCCCTTCGGCTTGGCCTTGGACGCGGTCGCCTGCGCACCGTTGCCACCGTGGCCGGTCACCGCGAACGCGCCACCGGTCATCGCGAAGACGAGCGCGAGGAACGCCACCGCGGTCGTGGCGTTGATGTGCTTGCGTAGTGCATGAAACATCGATTCAGCTCTCCTTCGAAGTCGTGGGCGCGGGTGTGTGCGGGTCACGCAGTCGTTCGTCACGTGGTTGCGCGTGAGGCGGCCGGCGGGGATCAGCCCGGGAGAGCGGCGTCCCACTGGGAGCAGAGCCACCCCGCGGCACACGGCATGACACAGCCCTCGACAAAACTCCCCGAGCACGCATGAACACCATCCCCTCCTAGAGGACTCACACCAGGGCAAGAGCCCTGGCGGCGCTGGTGGGACGCCGACCGCTGTGGACAGACCCCAACCAGACCCTATGTTTGCTTAAAACAGACCCTCTTACCCATCGCTGAGTGACGGGATAGGACTACTATACGCAGAGTGCGGGGTACTTGTCAAGTCCCCCTCGGACCTTTCGCCAAACCCCGCTCACCCGATACCCTCACCCGCCCACGCGCGCCCTCCCGCCGGAGCCCAGGCGCCATCCGGGGCCTGCGCAATCATTCGGCCCCGCGCCGCGCACTTCACCCACCACGAGGAGGCCCCGCCATGCAGCTGCCTGAGCCGATCCCGACCGCCGTCCACGACGAGAGCTTCGCGGGCGTCACCTACCACATCCGCGGGGAGCTCGTCCCCGAGCTGCAAGTCGAGGTGGGCGGCTCGTCAGTGATGTTCGAGCACCACGTGCTGCTGTGGAAGGAGACGCAGGTGAACGTCGAGCTGAAGAAGCTCCCCGGCGCGATCAAGCGCAAGATCGCGGGCCTGGAGTTCTTCGTCACGCGGACCTCCGGCGCCGGGCACATCGCGTTCTCGCGCGACTCGCCCGGGCAGTGCATCCCCATGCACCTGCGCGCGGGCGAAGGGCTCGACGTGCGCGAGCACCAGTTCATCGCCGCCACCGACAACCTCGACTACAGCTTCGAACGGATCAAGGGCGTCCAGAACATGCTGCTCGGCGGCTCGGGCTTCTTCATGGACAAGTTCCGCGCCACCGGCGGCGACGCGCTCGTGTGGCTGCACGGCCACGGCAACGTCTTCCTGGTGCAGCTCGGCGCCGGCGAGCAGCTCGACGTCGAGGCCGGCGCCTGGCTCTACAAGGACCCCTCGGTCTCCCTCGAAGCCGTCACGATGGGCCTCAAGACGGGGCTCATGGGCGGCGGTGGCAAGCTCACCTGGAACCGCTTCACCGGCCCCGGGCGCCTCGCGATCCAGACGATGTTCATCGCGCCCCTCGAGGGCGCCGCCACAAATGCCCAGTCCGCCACCGCCGGCGGCATCGCCGGGGCGCTGATCGGGGGGCTAGCGCGGGGGTAGGGGCCTACTGGTACGCCGCCACCACCGCGACGATCGCGTAGATCGCCGCCAGCGCCCACCCCTCGAAGGCCGCCGCCTCGCCGTCGGCCGTGACCTGCCATACCGCGAGCGTCATCAGGCCCAGCGCGCCGATGTAGACGGGGGAGAGCGCGAACGTCAGCTGCGTCGGCAGCGCGAGCGAGATCAGCACCAGCGCGGGGTACAGGAACGCGGCGGTCTGCGCGACCGAGCTCTTGACGACCGCGATCGCGAGGTCAGACTTGCCCCGCGCCGCCAGCGTGATGCTCGCGACGTGCTCCACCGCGTTGCCCGCGATCGCCACGATCACGAGGCCCGCGAACGCCGTGGAGATGTGCAGCACCTCGATCGCAGGGCGCAGCGCGCTCACGAACCACTCTGACACGAACCCCGCGCCCACCGCCGCCACCACGAGCAGCGTCACCGTCGCGCGCAGAGAGATTCGAGCTCGCCCGCCCGGCGGCTCACGCGCCTCGGCGGGCGGGCTTTTGGCGCGCAGGTAGGGGACCAGCCACGTCCCGTACACCCCCAACAGGCAGCACGCCCCCACCACCGAGATCGTGTCCACGTGCGCGCCCGCCGCGCTGCCCGAGCTCAGCGCGAGGCCGACCAACACGATCAGGAACACCGTCACCAGCAGCAGCGTCGTCGCGTCGTTGGGCAGGCGGCTCGAGAAGCGCATCACCCCGTCCGGCGCGCGCGCCGCACCCGCCACGATCGCGAGGCCCAGCACCAGCAGCGCGTTTGCCAGCAGCGAGCCCACCAACGCCGTCTGCGCGACCACCAGCTCCCCCGCTTTCAGCGCGAACACCACCACCAACAGCTCGGGGAGGTTGCTCAAGGTCGCCTGCAGCACCCCCGTCGCCGCCGCTCCCACGTGCTCCCCCAACTGCTCGGTCGCCATCGCCACCAGCCACGCGAGCCCCGCCAGCGCAAGCGTTGCCACCGCGAACCGCGGGACCGCCGCCCACGCGCCGTAGTTCGCCACGCCCGCCACCGCGGTGAGCGCGGCCACGAGCGGCAGCAGGACGCGCTCCAGTTTGGTCAAGCCTGCCATTGGGCCGGGCGAGCATAGATGGTGGTGCAGCCGGCCGCAGTCCGGGCTGGCCGAACAGGACTCGCGCCACAGGCGCGTGTCTCCCGGCTTCGGTCGGGCCTCTTCCTTCTAGCCATCCCCGCGGCCGGAGCGGATACGCTGCCCGGGTGCGGCTCGCTACGTTCATCGCGCCTGGCTAGGAGGCTCCGCGCGCTGGGA
>JBOGYA010000314.1:0-3504 GCA_050696515.1 Solirubrobacteraceae bacterium | reverse complement strand
ACTCTTTTGTTACCGCTTTCCTCCGCGCAGGCGCCCGTCGTCCCGCAGCCCCGCGAGGGTCAGCCGCAGCATCAGCAGGCGCTGCTGAAGCTCGGACAGGCGCTCCTCTGACTCTGCGCGCGAGAGGGAGAGGCTCAGGTCGACGTCGTCCAGCCGCCCCATCTACGCCACTAGGCGGGCAGCTCGCTCGCCGCGGCGAGGCCGGCTTCGCGCTGGAAGCCCTCGAGCACGGCGCGCATCGTCTCCATGTCGCACCGCACCTTGTCGGGCCACGGCTTGGAGGGGTGGTCGTACAGGGTCTTCAAGCCGTTGCCCGTGATCACCGCCACCACCACCTCGTCCGGATGCAGGCGCCCCGCGGCGGCGAGCTTCTCCACCACCGCCACCGTGGTGCCGCCCGCGGGCTCGGTGAGGAGGCCCTCGGTGGCCGCGAGCAGGTCGATGCCGGCGAAGATCTCCTTGTCGCTCACCGCGGCCGCGGTGCCCCCGCGGGAGCGGACGGCCTCGATCACGAACACCCCGTCCCCCGGCGAGCCGATCCCCAGCGAGTGGGCCAGCGTCGTCGGCTTGACGGGGTTGATCTCCGAGGCCCCCGTGAGGATCGCCTCGGCGATCGGCCGGCAGCCCTCGGGCTGGGCGATGTCGATCTTGGTGTGCGCGGTCTCGGCGAGGCCCACCTGCTCGAGCTCCTGCAGGCCCTTGTGGATGCGCGAGGAGAGCGTCCCCCCGGCGGCGGGGGAGACGATGTGGTCCGGCGCGCGCCACCCGAGCTGCTGGCAGATCTCGTACGCCTCCGTCTTGGCGCCCTCCGCGTAGAAGGGCCGCAGCGTGATGTTCGCGAACTCCAGCCCGCTCGCTTCCGCGAGCGCGCGGCACGCTTTGTTGGCTTCGTCGTAGTTGCCCTCCACCTGGCACACCTGCGCGCCGAGCGCGCGGCAGGCGTGGGCCTTGGTGGACTCCAGGCGGTTGGGGTAGAAGACGTACGCCGCCACCCCCGCCTTCGCCGCCAGCGCGGCCACGGCGGTGCCGACGTTGCCCGTGGAGACGCACCCGATCTCGCTGCGACCCAATTCCAGCAGGCGCGCCACCGCCATGCTCACCACGCGGTCCTTGTAGGAGAGGCTGGGACGGGAGGTGGAGTCGTCCTTGATGTAGAGGTTGCGCAGGCCGACCGCCGCCCCGAGCCGGTCGGCGCGGATCAGCGGGGTGAAGCCCGCGTACTGCCCCACGCGCGCGGTGCCGACGGCGTCGTGGATCGGCAGCAGCTCCTCCAGGAACCAGATGTTCAGCGGGCGCCCCTCCAGCGGCGTCTCCCGCAGGCGGCGCGCGGCGAGCTCGTAGTCGTAGTCGACGTCCAGGCTCTTGCCGCACTGAGGGCAGTACGCTCCACCTTCGGCGAGGGGGGTGCGCAGCTCGCATTTGCGGCACACCAGCTCGGTCGCGCAAGAGCGGGTCCGCTGGAAGTCCCCGGCGTGGTCTCGTGCAGTGCTCATCCGCTGGCTCTCCTCACATGATGGCAGAGCGCGAGGTCAACGAAATGGTCATATTCGGTGAACCTCCGCGGAGTTGGCGAGCGCGTGGACGCTCGCGTGCTCCGGGCTGTTTCTCTCCGACTCGCGACCGTGCGGCCACGGGGGGTCGATCCCAGGCTCGGCGAGGCCCGAGGCGAGCCACAGCTCCTCGCCGACGTGCGGGGCGAAGGGCGTGAGGACCCGGGCCAGCAGCCCGAGCGCGTCGCGCAGCGCCTCGTGGTCCTCGCGGCACAGCGCGCCGCTGTGCTTGAGCACCCGCGACTCGAAGTCCTTGATCCGGTCCAGCAGGCGGATCACGTTGCGCACCGCGCTGTGCATCTCCAGGTCCGCCAGCTCCTCGGTGATCTTCGCGACCGCCGTGTCGCACCATTTCTCGAGGCGCCTGCGCAGGTGCTCGGTGCGCGCGGGGTCGAGCTCCTCAGAGTCCTCCACGCGCTGCGCGAAGCGCGCGTGGGAGTACGTCCACAGGTTGTGCAGGAAGCGGTGGCAGAACTGCACCGCGGAGTCGCTCCAGTTCAGCGACTTCTGCGGGCGCGCCGCCCACAACACCGCCATCCGCACCGTGTCCGCGCCGAAGGCGTCCACCAGCTCGTCTGGGTCCACGACGTTGCCGAGGTGCTTGCTCATCTTGCGCCCGTCGCGAATCACCATCTCGTGCATCAGCGCCCCCGCGAAGGGCTCGCCGTCGGCGAGGAACGCGAGCGGGCCGAGGTCGCGCAGCGCCTTCGTGACGATGCGCTGGTCGAACATGAAGTTGCCGCTGTCCGAGCCCGCCACCAGCCGCTCGGAGGGCAGCCATGCGCGCAACTCGCCCAGCGCGAGGATCTCCTCCAGGGGGCGCTCGCGCTCGCCCGCGGGCACGCACGCGGGGATCCACAGCCACAGCGCGTCGAAGTGGCAGTCCAGCGTGTCGGTCTCGCGCCGCGCGGGCCCCCCGCAACGAGGGCAGGCGGCGTTCACGAAGTCCTCCCTTTCGGCCAGCGGGTTGCCGGCGCCGGTGGGCTTCAGGTCGCGCGGCAGCACTACCGGCAGCTGCTCGTGCGGCACGGGCACCGTCCCACAGGTCTCGCAGTAGACGATCGGGATCGGCGTCCCCCACGAGCGCTGGCGGGAGATCGAGAAGTCGCCCGCCTTGTAGCGCACCGCCTTGCGCGCATATGCGCTGGCATAGGGCTCGTTTTTTTCATCTTCGTGCACATCGGCATAGCCCCCTTTTTGTTCGTCTGCGTGCGTGCCGGCATAGGGCTCATTTTTTTCGTTCCTCTCCACGGCCACCTCCCCGGGTAGCCGCCGGGCGATCAGCTCGTCGGTGCGGTCGAGCTCGGGGACCCCGAGCACCGCGGTGGCGCCGAAGCGCTCGTCCACCACGGGGGAGATGAGCAGCGGCAGCGGCGGGCCACCGGGGAGCGCCACGGTGCAGCCGGTGTCCACCAGCGCGGCCGTCTCCGCGCCGCGCGAGGAGCGCTCCCACCCGCCAAGGCGCATCTCCTCCAGCTGCTCCCTCACGGCAGAGTTCACCACCCAACGCTCGACCTCGGGGTGCTTGGGGGACATCAGCACGAAGCGGGCCTGGCCCAAGCCCTTGGCGTGAGGGGTGAAGACCGTCAGCTCGCGGCCGTCCCGGGCGCTCGCCTGCAGCTCCACGCCGTCCACGCGGCCGAGCACGAAGCGCTGGGAGGCCAGCGAGGTGGCGTCCCATTTCTGGAGGTCCCCCAGGCGCCGGTCGTTCTCCTCCAGGTAGGCGCTGATGCGCAGGTACCACTGCGGCCGCTGGATCAGCCGAACGGGGTTGTGGCAGCGCCAGCAGGCGCCGTCCTCGACCTGGATCGTGGCGAGCGTGGTTTGGCAGGTGTCGCACCAGTCGACGGAGCCGCTGCCGTGGTAGATCAGGCCGGCGTCGAGCAGCGTCAGGAAGAGCCACTGCGACCAGCGGTACATGACCGCGTAGGAGCTCATGAACGTGCGCTCCCAG
>JBOGYA010000313.1:0-3505 GCA_050696515.1 Solirubrobacteraceae bacterium | reverse complement strand
TCCTGACACAGGCCGGTGTTAGCGGCGACGTCGAAGCGCGTAAATCTGGCGACGACGGCGCGGGGCGAACGAGGGCCTGACATGGGCGTGGGCTGATTCACTGCGGAGCAGTGGTACGACGGGCTTTACGGGTTTTCGCTTTCTGCGCGGCGCGTTCCTGGGCTTCCTTGAGCCGATAGCTCTCGCCGTCGATGGTGAGGATTTCGGCGCGGTGAACGAGGCGGTCGATGAGGGCGACCACGGAGGCAGCGTTGGGGAAGACTTCCTTCCAGTCGGCGAAGACTTTGTTCGTGGTGATGATCGTGGAGCGTTGGTGGTATCGTCGCGAGACGACCTCGAAAAGCAGATCGGCGGAGCGGGCGTTGTAGGACAGGTAGCCGAGTTCATCGACCGCCAATACTCCGGGGCGGCAGTAGTGGCGCAGCCGCCGCTGCAAGGCCGAGGCGGAGTCCTGTGCGGCCAGATCGTTGAGCATGGCACTGGCGGTGGTGAAACGGGCGGAGTGTCCGCGCAGCAGCGCGAGATGGACGAGGTTCTTTGCGATCATCGTCTTGCCGGTCCCGTTGGGGCCGATCAGCACGACGTTGGCTGTCTCGCCGAGAAACTCCAGCGAGCAGAGGTCCTCGACGGCGGCGCGGTCGATCTTTTTCGGCCACTGCCAGTCGAAATCGGCGAGGGGTTTGAACGCTTCGAGACGGGCAAAGCGCAGGCGGCGCTCAAGGGAGCGGCGCTGGCGCTCGGTCTGTTCGTAGCCGAGCAAACCGGGAAGCCAATCGCTGTGACGAACCTCCTCCCAGTTGGCGAGCAGGCCGTAGAGTCCCAGTCGGCGCACAGCGGCGCGCAGTTCATCGTCCGGTGTGGTCGTTGTCGTCATCCGAATGCTCCTGTGCGAGGCGATCGTAGGTGGCCAGATCGTGCGGGTGGACGACGAGGTCGCGCACGCGCGGGTCCTCGGGCAGCGCCACGGCCACCGGCGGTTCCTCATGGCGGGCCTGCTGTCGCTGGTCGAGGATCTGGCGCACGGCATTGAGGTGAGCCGAGTTGGCCGAGAGTGCCTGGGCCAGGGCCTGATTGAGCGCCGCGGCACCGTAGAGGTCGAGCAGTCGGGTCAGGCCCGTGGTGGTGGCGCCGAGGTTGCCGCCGCGTTCACCCACCGCGGCGAAAAACGCCGGCGCGTGGGCGGCGGCCTGATGCAGGCGGTCGAGTCCGCGGTGGTGGCGGGCGGCGCGCTTCCAGGCGGTGAGCTCGCGTACGTGCTCCTCGAGCTCCACCTCCTGGCCCTTGTCCCAGCTGCGCGGGTGGGTGGCAATGACGGCGAGTCCGTCGAGGATGCGCACGGTTTCCAGGGTCGCCTGCACGACCACCGGGCGGCGGACCCAGGTGAAGGGCACGGAATAGTCGTTCAAGTCGAAGCGCACGTAGGGCGTGCGGGCGACCACGGTTTCGCAGCGATCCTCGGTGGGAAAGGGATTGTCCGGTAACCCCAGCAGGGACGCTTTCTCGGCTTCGAACACCTCGCGCACATGCCGCGTGCGGTCCGGCGGACATAGCCGCTCAGCCGCCACCGTGTCGCACCAGATCGCGGCTTGCCTGTTCAGATCGGCCACATCGGTGAACTCGCGCGCGGCAAAGAAGCTGTCGCGTATGAAGCGAATGGCTCTCTCGACCCGTCCCTTCTCGTTTCCTCGCGCCACCGCCACCGGACGCGGCTCGAAGTGATAGTGCGCGGCCAGGGCGAGCAGGGTCGGGTGAAAGTGGATGGCCTGGCCGGCGCGCTCCAGGACCGCGCTTTTCAAATTGTCGTAGAGCAAGACCCGGGGCACGCCAGTAAAGGCGGCGAAGGCGGCCACGTGGCCACGCAGGAAGTTGGCCATCGCCGCGCCGAGGTAGAAACGCACGAAGACCTGGCGCGAGTAGCTGAGCACCATCACGAAGGCCCACAGCGGTCGCACGGCACGGCCGATGGTGAGCGTGCCGAAGTAGCCCCAGTCGACCTGGGCCTGCTCACCCGGCAGCGTGCGCAGCCGCAGATACGCTTCGGCGACGGGCCGCGGCCGATAGCGCGCCACCACGTGGCGGAAGTGATCCGGCCCGCCGCCGTAGCCGCGCTGGCGCGCCATCTGGTAGAGGCGACTGGCGCACAGGGTCGGATACTTCTCCAGGGTTTGGTGAATCAGCGCCAGATACCCGTCGACCATCGACGCCCGCGCGGAGACCAACCCGGGCGCCTGACCGGCCTGCGCCAGGACGCGGCGCACGGTGTCGTGGTGGACGCCGAGCTGAGTGGCAATCGTCCCGACCTTCCACTGCTCGGCATGCCAGAGCCGCAAGATCTCCGCTTCGCGTTCGCGGGAAATCATCGCCGTCACCACGGCCCACCGGCGCAGGTATGTCCGCCGCACTCCGTGCACTCGTCGAAGCGGCCCAATCGCCGGGGTGGTCGCGCCGGCTGGCGAAAGAAGCACGTGACCAGGGCGCTGTCCTCGGGCCAGCTCTCATCCGCTCCGCAGCGGCCCAAACCGAGCGAATCGCCGACCGGGTGATCCACACCAATCACAACGCCCAGCGGCGCTCCGTTCCACAGCGCCAGCCCTTCGAGCATGGTGAGGAGCGCTCGGGCGTGCCCTGGGGCGCGGGGCAAGGCGGCCCGCAGCACATCGCGCCCCGTCGCCTCGGTCACCCACACCCAGATCGTCGTTGGCTGTACCTCCACGGTGGCATGCCACCCCGGTACCCGGTTGTTCGTTCGCATCGTCGTATCCCTCCGTCGTGGCCGCGACGATGGCAGACTCTCCGGCTCCACAGAATCCGTGATGCGTCACTTTCTCGCGGTGACGGGCGCGCCACCGATCCTGCCGGGCGGCGTGATGCCACTTCCCGGAAAACGTTTGCTGGTAGCGCGCGCCGGCGCGACGCAGACACGCACGGCGTGCTTGCCACGCGCATTCGCCCTGGCAGTAGCGCTGCCCATGATCGCACCGCCGGCAGATCCGCAGCTGCCGCTGGCAGCGCGCACAGTTCAACAGCCGGTCACTGACGACCTCGATCACGATCCCTCCCGCTGCCAGCTCGCTGGACAGCGGACCGTAATCGCGTCATCGTCCCGTCAACGGGATCGGCGTACGGCGGCGATCACCACGATCACCACGCTGAGTCTCGGAAGGCTCGAGGCGGCTACCTCGGGCCTTCACTTTTTCGGCAGCGGATGTCTCCTACCGCACGCGCCGCAGGAAACTCCAGTCGCCTCTCGGCTCCTTTCCGTTTCCTGCGGAAAACCAGAGCAACAGAACCGATCACCGTCACCCGAGACCGCCCCAACTTCCGTCCTCGAAGCGTCATTTCACGTGGCGAACAATTCCGGTGGTCCCACGCGTTCTTCGCCAGATTCAGGCGCTATCCAGCAGCCGTTCACAATCCGGACAGCCTCCGCCCCATTCACGATCCACCGCTGTTTCTCTTCGTCCGCGGGGAGCTGGTTGAGGGCGACCGCTTAGCCATCGCGATC
>JBOGYA010000312.1:0-3507 GCA_050696515.1 Solirubrobacteraceae bacterium | reverse complement strand
CCCTCACTGGCTGCGCGATCGCCGTGGCGGGCGCCGCGGGGGGTGCGCGCAGGCTGCGCGCCACCGTCGCGCTCGCCGGCACCGTGTGGCTCTACGACCTCAAGGCCAAGGACACTCCCGCCGGCCCCTGGACCATGGCGCTCGCCCGCGCCCTGGACGTGCTGATGGGCGCTGGCCGAAACGGGGACCGATTCGGGCGACACTCGCTTCGCTCGCATCCCCGAATCGGCCAGCGCCGAAGGCGCGTGTCTCCCGGCTTCGGTCGGCGCCCGCACCAGGCTGGGCCGGCGGCGGCGGTCGTGGGCGCGCATACGCTGCTCATCACGCTCGTCAGCGCGCGTGAGGTCGAGGGCGCCGACACGGCGCTGGCCGGCCGGGCGCTCCTCGGCGTCGCTGCGACGGTGACGGCCGCCGCAACCCTGATCTTCGCGGATCCCCTGAGTGCCGACGCGACCGCCCTCGCGCTCGCCTGCCTCGCGCTGTACGGGTGCGCGATGGGCCGGGCCGGCGGTGGGGCGCTGCGGCGACCGGACCCCGTGCGCCTTCAGCGTATGGTCGCTACCGGCGTGCTCGCCAACATGCCGCTGCAGGCCGCGCTGCTCGCCGGTCGTGGGCGGCGGGCCTCGGCCGCGGCGCTGATGGTGGGATGGCCCGCCGCGCGGTGGGCCGGGCGCAAGGGGGCAGTCACTTGATCCCGCTGGATCACCACTCGCTCGAACGGGCGCTCGCCGGCCGCAACGGGGATGCGAGCCAGGGGCGAGCGTCTCCCGGCTTCGGTCGCAACGGGGATGCCAGCCACAAGCGAGTGTCTCCCGGCTTCGACCGATCTCCGATCGGTCACACGAGTGCGCCCGCGGGGCGATGGCTGGACTGGGCGCGCGGCGAGGTGGAACGCGACCCCGGCGCGATCGCCACCCTCTTCCCCGCCGTCGGGCGCGCCGTCGGACGGGCGCCCCTCGACCCCCGCGCGCGAGCGGGGGACGTCCATGCCTGGACCGTGGACGCCGCCGTCCGCACGCTGCTGCTGGTAGCGCTCGGTCCGGCCGTCGGCGGGCAGCTCACCCCGCTCTATCGCCACGGCGATACGGCCGAGCGTTGCGGGATCCTGCGAGCCCTGGCCTTCCTGTCCGTCGAGGATGCGGTGGGAGTCCCGCTCGTCGAAGACGCCCTACGCACGAACGACCTGCACCTGATCGCGGCGTCCCTCGGCCCCTATGCCTTCGCCCGGCTGGACGATGCCGCGGTGGCGCAGGCCGTGCTGAAGTGCGTCTTCGTCGGAGTGCCGCTGGCCGGATTGGCCGGCGTCGAGGAGCGCGCCACGCCGGACATGGCAGGCATGCTCGCCCGCTATGCGCACGAGCGCGTGGCGGCCGGTCGAGCAGTCCCCGACGAGGTATGGCCGCTGATCGACCGCTTCCCGCCGTCCCGGGAGCTCGCTGCAATCGAGGCCGAGCTGAGCCATCAGGAGCCCGGCCGCCGCAGAGCGGCGCAGGGCGCGCTCGCCGGGCGCGCAGCGGCCGGGACGAAGCCGGAGAGCTGAGGCGCCCCAATGCGAATCTTCGACCCCCACATCCACATGACCTCGCGCACGACCGACGACTACGAAGCGATGGCGGCCGCCGGGATCGAGGCGATCGTCGAGCCCGCCTTCTGGCTGGGCCAGCCGCGCTCCTCGCTGGGCTCGTTCGTCGACTACTTCAACGGGCTGCTCGGCTGGGAGCGCTTCCGGGCCGGTCAGTTCGGCATCCGCCACCACTGCACGATGGGCCTGAACCCGAAGGAGGCCAACGACGAGGCGCTCGCTCGCGAGGTGCTGGACGTGCTGCCGCGCTACCTGGCCAAGGACCGTGTGGTGGCCGTCGGTGAGATCGGCTTCGACGCGATGACCGCCGCGGAGGAGCGCGCGTTCGCCGCGCAGCTCGCTCTGGCCGCCGAGCACGACCTGCCGGTGCTCGTCCACACGCCCCACCGCGACAAGCTGGTGGGCACCATCCGCAGCCTGGCGTTGGTAGCCGCCTCCCCGGTGGCGCCTGAGCGGGTGCTGATCGACCACAACAACGAGCTGACGTTCGAGCGCGTGGTGGCATCGGGCTGCTGGTGCGGGTTCACGATCTACCCGGACACCAAGATGGACGAGCACCGGCTTGTGCGCATCGTCGAAGCGGAGGGGCTCGAGCGGACGATCGTCAACTCCGCGGCCGACTGGGGCCGCAGCGATCCTCTGAAGGTGCCGAAGACGGCTGACGCGATGCGTGCCGCCGGCTTCTCCGAGCGGGAGATCGAACGCCTGGTGTGGGACAACCCGGTCGCCTTCTTCGCGCAGAGCGGCCGCCTCGAGCTTGACGGGATTGCGCCCGACCGCCACGCCACGTTCGCCGGCAACTCCATTCTGCGCGGCGCCAGGGGGGCGGGCGCCGAAGCCCCCGACCCCGACGCCACACTCGCCAGGAGCCCCATCCCGCACGGCGGGGCAGGCGCCGAGTGACCCGCTTCCGCCACCGGGACGGGTCGCTGGTACACCTCGCGTACTGCACGAACGTCCACCCCGCCGAGGACCTCGAGGGTGTGCTCGCCCAGCTGGAGCGCTTCGCCGATCCCCTCCGGCGACGCCTGGAGAGCGGTCGCCTCGGCGTCGGCTTGTGGCTCGCCGCGCCCGTCGCGCGACGCTTGCGGGGCGAAGCGGATGGGGTGGCCCGCCTGCGGGACGCCCTGGATCGCCTGGGCCTGGAGGTGGTGAGCTTCAACGGCTTCCCCTACCGGGCCTTCCACGCGCCGGTGGTCAAGCGGGCGGTGTACCACCCGGACTGGACGCGGCCCGAGCGCCGCGAGTACACACTCGATCTCGCATGGCTGCTGGCAGCGCTCCTCCCCGACGATGTGACAGAGGGCAGCATCTCCACGCTGCCCTGCGGCTGGCGTGCGGGCTGGACCGAGCGGCACACGGCCGCGGCACGCGCGGCGCTCGCGACGGTGGCCGTCGAGCTGGAGCGGCTCGAGCAGACGAGCGGCCGGCGTGTGCGGCTGGCCATCGAGCCGGAGCCGGGCTGCGCGATCGAGACGACCGCGCAGGCCATCGCGGCGCTCGACGGTCTCGATCCGGCCTGGGTAGGCATCTGCTTGGACGCTTGTCACATGGCTGTGCAGTTCGAGGAGCCCGAGGTCGTACAGCGGGCCCTGCGGGCGGCCGGCGTGCCCGTCGTCAAGGCGCAAGCGTCGGCGGCACTGCGAGCAGCGCGACCCGACTCTACGGAGCTCGAGAGCTTCGTGGAGCCCCGCTTCCTGCACCAGACACGGGCACGCACGAGCGAGGGCGTCGTCGGCGTCGACGACCTCGACGACGCGCTGGCCGGAGGGCTCCCGCGGGAGCACGAGTGGCGTGTGCACTTCCACGTCCCCGTCCACCTGGACGACGGACGCACGACGCAGCCGCAGCTGCGCGCGCTGCTGGCCTGTCTGCTCGGCGGCTCGGAGGCTGCCACCCGGCATGTGGAGCTCGAGACCTACACC
>JBOGYA010000311.1:0-3523 GCA_050696515.1 Solirubrobacteraceae bacterium | reverse complement strand
CGTGGGCTCACCGGCGACGGCATCGTCGGCCCCCGCACCTCGCGCGCGCTCGCCGTCCACGCCCCCCCCGTGCTCTCCGGGGCCGCCGTGATCCGCAACCTCGACGGCGAAGCCTCCGAACCGGCCCCGGGAGAGGTGCGCGAAATCGCGAGCGTTGCCCCCGCCGCGCCCGCCGCCGGAGGAGTTGGGAGCGTCGTACCCGCCGTGGCCGTGAGCTCCGATGGGAGCACCGGCTCCGTCGCGGCCGCCGACTCGCCCGTGAGCGACGGCTCCGCTACGGGAGCTGGCTCCGTCGGGAGCGGTGGGACCGCCGTCCCCGCCGAAGCCGAAGTCCCCGGCGGGGTTCAGGCGCCGGTCGTGCTCGAAGGCTCCGGCGGCACCGCCGCGCCCGGAGAACCCGAACCGCCCGCCGAAAGCCTGGGCGGCTCCGAAGGCCAGGGCGCGGAAGCCGCCGAAGCCCAAACCCCCGCCGAAGCCGCCCGCGCGCGTGCAGAACACGCCGCCGCGGAAGCCGAAGCGCTCGCCACCACCCACGCGGTGCGGCGCCTTCAGGCAGCTCTGCACGTCGCCGTGGACGGCGAATTCGGGCCCGCCACCGAGGCTGCGCTGCGCCGCCTGCAGGCCCGCGAGGGGCTCGCCGTCGATGGCGTCGCCGGCCCCGCCACCTGGCACACGCTCGGCCAGCACGGCCTACCCGAGCTCACCCCTCCCCCCTCCGCGCTGCCGCGGGCGGGCGGGAACGGGTCCCACCATGCCGGCGGCGGCCGTTGGGAGGGCCAGCGCGGGGACCTCCTCGGCGGAACCACCTCCTCCACCGGCGGCTCCGCGCGCCCCGGCCACGTCTCGCGCTCCGCTGCGATCCGCCGCCTCCAGGAAGGGCTCCACGTCCCCGTGGACGGCGAATTCGGCCCCGAAACCGAGGCCGCCATCCGCCGCTTCCAGGGCGAACACGGCCTCGAAGTCGACGGCGTCGTCGGCCCCGCCACCTGGGGCGCGCTCGGCGCCTCCGGGCAGCCCGAACTGCATCCGCCCCGCGCCGCGCTCGGCGGGGGCGGCTCCTCCTCCGCCGGCGGGTCCTCCTCCGGAAGCTCCTCCTCCACCGGCGAAGGGGAAGGTGTCGTGGCCCGCGTGATCGCCGCCGCCGATGAAATCGCCACCCGCCCCTACGTCTTCGGCGGTGGGCACGGCTCGTTCATCTCCACCGGCTACGACTGCTCGGGCTCGGTCTCCTACGCCCTGCACGGCGGCGGCCTGCTCTCCTCCCCCGAGGACTCCTCCGCGCTGGAGTCCTACGGCGAACCCGGCCCCGGCCGCTACATCACGATCTACGCCAACGCCGAACACGCCTGGATGACGATCGACGGCCGCCGCTTCGACACGGTCGCGCTCGCCGAATCGGGCTCCCGCTGGTCTGACTCGATGGCCTCCACCGCGGGGTTCGTCGTGCGGCACCCGGACGGGTTGTAGGGCTCTCACACGCGGCGGCCGGCTGCCAGGCCAAGCAGCTCGGCCACCTCCGCCACGGCGGGGTGCTCGACCGTGAGCTGCTCGACATTGACGAGGCTCAGGCGGGGCGCAGCCCGATCGAAGAGCGTGAGGTTGATCAAGCTCGCCTCCAGCGTGGACCACCAACGCAGGCCGACCGCCGTGGGAACCTCCTCGAACAGGCGCGCCGCGTACGCCTGGGTGACAGAGCGTGCGCCTGTGGCGACCCGCGAGGGGCGCAGCCCGCGGTCGGTGAGAGCGCGCGGGTCATCTAGGTCCACGAGCCGGCTGCGATCGTCCAGATTCAGCCGGGCCAGAGCGAGCGGTAGCCCCGCCCGCGTCAGCATCCGCGGCGAGAGCGCCCCCGTTCCGCGAAACGGCGCCAGCGCCTCGGCGACTGCTGAGACCGTGGCCTCCGCGACGTACAGGCAGCCGTAGCGATCAGGGTTGTCATGGCGTCCTAGACCCTGCAGCTCGCGCGGGAACCACAACGCCCCGCCGAGCTGCGCCGGCTGGGCCTGTGCCCGCCACGGCACGAGCCGCCAGAGGATCACGCGAAGCTGCCCGCGCGCTCCTGTGCGATCGCGTCGAGCAGCTCGCGGGAACGCCCCGCGCGCACGAGGTCGATCGGCCGGCGGTCGCCGAGGTGCGGGTTGAGGCCGTGCAGCCACAACTCCGCCGCCTCGGGCGGGTACAGCCGCAGCAGGCTCGACATGACGAGCTCGAGCAGATCCACCCGTTGGGCGTTCGCCTCGTCGATTCCCCGTCCGCGGCGCCACCGCGTGATCTGCGCGGGACTCACCTCCATCAACTCGGCGAGCCGTCGCTGGGAGTGGAAGTCGCGACTCAGCGCGGTGACCTTTTCGGCGGTGCTCACGGGCATGGTCTCATTTTAGCGCAACAGAAAGCGTTGCGCTAGCTCGGCCGCGCGAGCGTACCGTCCCAAGCGCGGCCTAACGTGCGGACAGTCGTCTGATGGCGACCGCCCATATACGTCCGACACGAGGAGGCACCATGCTTGCGCGGGCACGCACTTTCACGATCGAGGGGCTCCAGACGCGGCCGGTGGCCGTGGAGGTGGACATCCGCGCGGGGCTCCCCTCGTTCACGATCGTCGGCCTCGCCGGCGTCGCGGTGCGCGAGGCGCGCGACCGGGTGCGCGCGGCGATCCTCAACTGCGGCTACGAGTTTCCCGAGCGACGCATCACCGCGAACCTTGCCCCCGGCGATATCCCAAAGGTTGGCCCCGGCCTCGACCTCGCACTCGCCTGCGCGGTGCTCGCCGCGTCCGGCCAGCTCCCCGCGGAGCGCCTGGAGAGCCACGCACTGTTCGGCGAGCTCTCGCTCGACGGCGAGGTGCGCCCTTGCCACGGCACGCTCGCGGTCGCGCAGGCCGCGCAGGAAGAGGGCCTGCGCGCGCTCGTGCTCGGGGGCGCACGGGCGCGCGAGGCGGCGCTGGTGGAGGGCTTGGAGGTCGTGGTTGCCGAGCGCCTCGCGAGCGCCGCGCGCGTGCTCTGCGGCGAGGCCGGCGACCCGCTGCCCGCCCCGCTCGAGCAGGGGGGCGGCACCGACTCCGGCTGCACGGAGGACCGGTGGCCCCACCCGGGCGGGCCCTCAAACCTCGACCTGGGCGACGTGCGCGGCCAGCCACACGCGATCGAGGCACTGATCCTGGCCGCGGCGGGCGCGCACAACCTGCTGCTGAGCGGCCCGCCCGGCACCGGCAAGACGATGCTCGCGCAGCGGCTCCCGACGATCCTGCCCCCGCTGAGCCGCGCGGAGGCGATCGAGGTGACGCGCATCCACTCCATCACCGGCCGCCTGGAGGACGGGGAGCTGATCCGCTGCCGCCCCTTCCGCGCGCCCCACCACTCGATCACCACCGCCGGCCTGGTGGGCGGCGCGCGGCGCGGGTGGGTGGGCGAGGTGGTGCTCGCTCATCGCGGAGTGTTGTTTTTAGACGAGCTCTCGGAGTTCGCGCGCCCCACTCTCGAGGCGCTGCGCCAGCCGCTGGAGGACGGGCGCGTGGCGATCGTCC
>JBOGYA010000310.1:0-3534 GCA_050696515.1 Solirubrobacteraceae bacterium | reverse complement strand
CCTCCGAGGAGAGCCAATCGAAGATCGGCCAGCAAGACGACACGCCTCCGGTGCCTGAAGAGACCCCCGAAGGGACTCTGCGGACGACGCTTCAGATGATGCGGGAGGAGGTGCTGGGAGACGTGGCGCGGATCGCGGGGCGCCTAGGGGAGCTGCGGCTGGACACCGAGCTGGACGTCTCCCATGGGGTGGTGAGGTACCTGGAGCTGCTCAAGCTGGCGGCGCTGGTGGAGCGCCCGGAGGGGGAAGCCGTGGGGGAGGCGCTGCGGGACGTGAACGCGCGCCTGCGGGCGGCGATGACGCCCTTGCAACGGGAGACCTTCGAGAGCTCGCCGCTGGACGAGCTGCTGCTGGCGGACGAATCGAAGATCGGCCGGCACCTGGCGCGCGCGCGGGCGCAGGCGATGGCGGCGCGCGACGAGCCGACGCTGGAGGCTTTCCTGCCGCGCAGGGGGGAGGGCCTCGTGCTGTCGGCCTCGGACGTGGAGACCTACCGGAGCTGCCCGCTGAGGTACAAGTTCGCGCGGGTCCTCAAGATCCCCACGGAGCAAACGCTGAGCCAACGCTTCGGGATCGTGGTGCACCAAGTGCTGGAACGCTTTCACGCCGCCGCGGGGGCGCAGGATGGGGAGGAGGATGGAGCGGGGGGGACGCTCGCGGAGCTGATGGACCTGCTCGAGGCCGCGTGGCGGCGCGCGGGCATGGGCGAGGGCGCGCGGGAACGCGAGTTACTGGGCAAGGCGCGGGCGGCGCTGGAGCGCTACCACGAGCGCCTGCGGGAGGAGCAGGCGCAGCCGTTGTGGTTCGAGCGCTCGTTCGCGTTCAGCCTGGGCCCCCACCACGTGCGCGGGCGGGTCGATCGCGTGGACCGCCTGCCGGACGGGGTGTTCGAGTTGATCGACTACAAGACGGGGTACCCCAAGACCGTGGAGGAGCTGGGCGAGGACATCCAGCTCTCGCTGTACGCGATCGCGGCGCGGGAGGCGTGGGACCTCGGGGAGACGAGCCAGGCGTACTACTACGTGCTGGACGACCGCAAGGTCCCGGTGCCCCGGCAGGCGGGCGACACCGAGTGGGTGCGCGACGCGGTGCTGGAGGCCGGGGCGGGCATCCTCGCGCAGAGCTTCGAGCCCACGCCCTCACCCGCGGTGTGCGCGCGCTGCGACTACCGCATCGTGTGCCCTGTAGCGGAGCGGTAGGGGTTGGGATGGGGCCGGCTCGGGCCGGCCCGGTGGGGCCGCGTAGCGCTCGGCGCCGACCGCGGGGAGCGGGCCTCGTGGCGGCCTGCCAGGACCGCGCGAGGTCGCGTCGCGAGGCGCACTGGCGGGGTCTGCCAGAATGGCCGTGTGCCCACGCGCGAGCAGATCATGGTGGCCCTGGAGGCGGTGATCGACCCGGAGCTGCGCCGCTCGATCGTGGAGCTCGAGATGGTGCGCTCGGTGGAGATCGGAGCGAACGGGGTGGTCGACGTGACGGTTTCGCTGACCACGGCGGGCTGCCCGATCCGCGGCCACTTCCAGAGCGCGGTCGCGCAGGCGGTGCAGGCGCTCGAAGGCGTGGGCCATGTGAACGTCTTCTTCGACGTGCTCAGCGACGAGGAGAAAGCCGCGTTGCGCCAGCGGTTGGGGCGCGCGAGCCTGCCCGAGGGCGCGCTGGCGCAGGTGCGCAGCGTGGTGTGCGTGGGCTCGGGCAAGGGCGGCGTGGGCAAGTCGACGCTGACGGCCAACCTCGCGGCGGCGCTGACCGCTGAAGGCCGGCGCGCGGGGGTGTTGGACGCGGACGTGTGGGGGTACTCGATCCCGCGCATGTACGGGCTCGGCTCCACGCGCCCGCCGGTTTCGCCGCAGCGCAAGATCGTCCCGCTGGAGGCGCACGGCGTGAAGGTGATGTCGATCGGCTTCTTCGTGGAGGAGGACGCGGCGGTGGTGTGGCGGGGGCCGATGCTGCACAAGGCGCTCACCCAGTTCCTGCAAGACGTAGAGTGGGGAGCACTGGACCACCTGCTGATCGACCTGCCCCCGGGCACGGGGGACGTCTCGATGACGCTCGCCCAGCTGTTGCCGCAGGCGCAGTTCGTAATCGTCACGACCCCCCAGCCGACCGCCCAGAGGGTGGCGCGCCGCTCAGCGGAGATGGCGCACAAGGTCTCCCTGGAGATCGCGGGGGTGATCGAGAACATGTCCGGCTTCACGACCCCCACGGGCGAGCGGTATGCGATCTTCGGCGAGGGCGGCGGCCAGGAGCTGGCAGACGAACTGGAGGTGCCGCTGCTGGGCAAGGTCCCCCTGACGATGCCGCTGCGCGAGCACGCCGACAGCGGGGTGCCGCTGGTGATCGAGGACCCGGACGACCCGGCCTCCCAGGCGATCCGCCAGGCGGCGCGCGGGCTGATCGCGATGACCCCGCTGGAGCTGCCGGTGCTCGAATCGCCGCTCGCCCCAGCCGCGTCCCCCACCGGAAATGGAGCCCCGCCCACCCCAGCGCCGGCGAGCCCGAAGCCGGCGGGCATGTCGCTGCCGATGGCCTGAGCCCGGTAGGGCCGAGCTTCGATCGGTGGGCCGCGTCGAGGATTGAGCGACGCAGGCTGCGAGGGCGGGCCCTCTGAAGGGCCTCCGTACCCGGCCGGCAAAGCGGCGCGCGCCCGGCTCAGCGAGCTTCGGGCAGCGGGTCGGAGCCACACGTCGCCAACTGCGTGGACTCCCCACCTGATCTCTCCAGTGAAGAATCCGCAGGTATACAGGCAAGTTTCTCCCCTTGCTCCGTCCCAGACTGACCCACCGGCGGTCCCCGCCTCGCGGCCGCTTGACGGCTCGGCGAGCGCTCTGGAGCATGTGGAGTATTCGACTGACTCGCGGAAACCTGGGCGTGCGCCTGGCACTCGCCGCTGGCCTCGCGCTCCTGGCGACGGCCATCGCCGTGAGACTTTCGCGTCCGCCGCTCACCGTCCTCGCGACCAACTCGGTGGTGGCCGAAGGTCCGGTCGTGCTCTCCAAAGGCAACGAAAGCTTCTGCCAGAGCAACGAAACGCTGCCGGGGGGCGCCTCGGCGATCCGCGCCGCGGTGTCGGTGAACGTCGGCCCCAAGGTGACCGTCACGGTCGTGGCGGGCTCGCAGGTCATCGCCAAAGGCACCCGGGCCGCCGGATGGACCGGGGAAGCCGTAACGGTCCCGATCGAGCCCGTGCCCAGCACCGTCACGGGCGCCAATGTCTGTATCGCGATCGGCCCAACCGTCGAATCGATCGGACTGCTCGGTCAGAAGGGGCGGCAGGCCGCTGAAGGGCCCGGCAAGGTCAGGGTCGAATACCTGCACCCAGGCAACCGGTCGTGGTGGTCGCTAGCCCTGCCGATGGCTCGGCGAATGGGCCTCGGGCGCTCCCCGAGCGGCACGTGGATCGCGTTCGTGCCGATCGCGCTGATGGCCGCGGCGGCCGGCCTCGCCGTGTGGCTGCTCCTGGGACAGCTGGGGTCGCGCCGGGAGGCCAGCCCGGCGCCAATCGCGGGAGCGCAGCTCGCTCCGCCGCCAGCCGCGCCG
>JBOGYA010000309.1:0-3557 GCA_050696515.1 Solirubrobacteraceae bacterium | reverse complement strand
GCGGCCACCGCGCCCTCGAGCTTCTCCGCGCGCCGCGCCGCCATCGTGACCCCATACCCCTCCTGCCCGAGCACCCGCGCGATCGCAAGCCCGATCCCGCTCGAAGCCCCTGTAACGATCGCCGCCCGTTCCGTCATGCGCGCCTCTCCCTCCTGGTCGTTGGACAGGCGGAATCAAACCACCTGCGCCCGCGGGCCGCGTCCAGGTGCCCCGCTGGTAGCGTCTGTCCCACCGCGCACCCCCCGCGCGGGGCGGGCCCGTAGCTCAGCTGGTTAGAGCTGCCGACTCATAATCGGTAGGTCGCAGGTTCGAGTCCTGCCGGGCCCATGGCCACATCGGGATTCTGGCGATTCCGGATTCGTCACCTGAATCCAGGGCTCACGCGGAGCGTCAGGCCTCTTCGAGCACCCATACCGTGAGCCGTTCGCCGCCCCAGCCAAGCTCGCCGAACGATCGTACGAGGTAGCTGCGCCCGGCGATCCTCACCCGTCCCGAGGAGGGCAGTGGCAGGCGCGCAGTGGCGCCCGGCGATACCCGCACGCGCCCGCTGGCGCCGCGTGCCAGCACCTGAGCGCCGGTGAGGTTGTGCACGAGCTTCACGAAGCCTGTGATGTCCTGGATCGAAACGAGCAGCGTGCCCAGAGCGCGACCGTGCAGGCGCAGGGCGCGAGTCCCCGGGGCGCAGACGAACACTCCGTCGCTGTTGACCGTCGCGTCGACGAGCACGCGTGATCCACGGAGCACGGAGATGCGGGTCACGTGGGCGGTGTGGTTGAGCGCGCTGTGCAGCTGCACGTCCGTCTCGGCCTGCGCACCGGCCAGGTCGCCCCGGCTCAGGGCGTCCAGCAGAATCCGGTCGCGGGCGATGCGCCCGAGCTCCTCGCGCAGCTTAGGCCCCTTGGTCTCGCCGTAGTAGGTCGCCTTCGCTGTGTGGACTGTCGCGTCGATGTGACTGCGACGAGGCCCCCGCGCCCGCGCCGCCCCGGGCGTCGCGGCGGCGGGCGATGGTGGGTGGGAGGTATGAGCCGACAGAGTCGCCGAGGATGCCGCGGATCGGGCTGTGGTCTGCCCAGACGTAGTCGAGCCGCAGGCGGCGAGAGCGATCGCGAAGGCGATCGAGATCGCGGCAAGCGCAAAGCCAGCTATCGCCGGGCGGGCGGGCTCCAGAAAAACCGCGGGACCGGTGGGCGCTGCCTGCCGCCGAGAGGCAACGGCAGGTGCGGTGCGGCTAGTTCTGTTTACCGGGTCCATACGTTTATTCTGCAGTGCCTTGGGAGATCTCGTGCAAGCTACCCGGATCGCCTATGCGAGGGATAGGTCCCGTGTTAGCGTTCGATGAGAGATCACATAGGAGGCGTAGTAAAAAAGGCAGCGTCTCACCGAAGGGGGCGGCGGCCTCGGCGGCCCCTCGTTTGACGGGCCCTGCGGCCGGGTAGCCTCAGGGGGTGGTGTCAAGCGCCGCGCTGCGGGAGATGCACCGGGTGGGCCCCTCAACGACGACCGAGGAGGAGGTGGTGGTGCGCCTGTTCGAGGCCTTCAGCCGCCGCGACCTGGCGAATGCGCTCGCGCTGGTGCACCCTGAGGTCGTCTTCCAGCCGATGACCGCGGCAGTGACCCGGGCGGGCGAGCCCTACCGCGGCCACGAGGGCATCCGCCGCTACGCGCAGGACGTCGAGGAGAACTGGGATGAGCTGACCATCCAGCCCGTGCAGATCCGCGCGGCCGGCAACGCCGTGGTGGCGCTCGGGATGGTCAGCGGCCGCGGCTGCGGCGGGGCCTTCGAGAATGCGCCAACGACGTGGGTGGTCAAGTTCAGGGACGGCAAGGTGGTCGCGGCGCAGATCTTCTCCGACGAGCGAAACGTGCAGGAGGCCCTGGGCGGCGGCGAGGACGCCTGAGCGGCTCCCGGCGAAGGCGGCCGCCGGACAGCAGCGGGGCGGTGCACGCGAAGCCCGCCGCCGCACGGATTACGCTCAGAGGGTGCAGTCAAACGAGCGCCTAGCCGTGATCGACCTCGGCTCGAACTCCTTCCGGCTCGTGGTGTTCTCCGCGGCGGACGGGTGGTGGCAGCGGACGGACGAGATCTACCAGGCGGTGCGGATCGGCGAAGGGATGGCGGCCACCGGGAGGCTGGGCGAGGAGCCGATGAGCCGCGCACTGGCGACGCTCGACGTGTTCGGCCACTTCTGCCAGGCGGCGGGCCTTGCGGCGCCGTCCGCGCGGGAGGCGATCGACGCTCTCGCCACGAGCGCGATCCGCGACGCCGAGAACGCCGCAGCGTTCCTAAAGCGCGCGCGCGCGCGGACGAGCCTGCCGATCCGGGTGCTCAGCCGCGAGCAGGAGGCGTGGTACGGGTATATCGCGGCGGTCAACTCCACGACGATGAGGGAGGGGTGCGTGCTCGACCTCGGCGGCGGCTCGATGCAGCTCGTGCGGGTGAAGGACCGGCTCGCGCAGGAGTCGGGCTCGTGGCGGCTCGGCGCGGTGCGGATGACCGAGCGCTTCCTGCCCAACGGAGGCCCCGCCAAGCGCCGGCAGCTGCAGGAGTTGCGCGAGCACGTGGCGGGCGAGCTCGCGAGCGCCCGGTGGCTGACGAAGGCGGGCCGGCGAATGGTGGGGATCGGGGGGACGGTGCGCAGCCTCGCCGCGGTCGCCCAGCGCGCGGAAGGGCTGCCGAGCAACGGCGTGCAGGGCGCGATCGTGACACTCGAGGCGCTGGAGGAGATCGTGGAGCGCCTGGCGGCGCTGCCGACAGCGGAGCGCGCAAACGTGCCGGGCATCAAGCCGGCGCGCGCGGACCTGATCCTGGCGGGAGCGGTGGTCGTGCAGGGGGCGTTGCAGGCCGGCGGCTTCGAGGAGCTCGAGGCCACCGAGGCGGGCCTACGCGAGGGCGTGTTCTTCGAGCGCCATCTATCTCTAGGCGATCCCGCACACCTCCGCGAGCCACCGCTGTTCGAGGACGTGCGCAAAGCCTCGGTGGAGAACCTCGCAGCCCGCTACAACGTCGACCAGGCACACACCCGCCACGTCGCGGCGCTCGCGCTCGGGATGTTCGACCAGCTCGCCCGGCTGCGCCTGCACGCGGGCGAGGAGCGCGAGCGGGAGCTGCTGTGGGCGGCGTGCATGTTGCACGACATCGGGATGTCAGTGGCGTACGACGACCACCACAAGCACTCGCGCTACCTGATCCTCAACGCGGGCCTGCCGGGCTTCTCCCCGACGGAGGTGGCGATCGTGGCGCAGGCGGCCCGCTACCACCGCAAGGGAATGCCCGAGCCGGGGCCGCTTCAGGCGCTGTTCGGGGAGGGGGACGCGGCGCGCCTGGACCGCTGCGCGGTGCTGCTGCGCCTCGCGGAGGACCTGGAGCGCCCCCGCGACCAGCTGGTCAGGGACACTGTGTTGAGCGCCCGCAACGGCGAGGTGCAGCTGCAGCTGGTCGCCGAGGGCGCGGCGGCGGTGCCGCGGTGGGCAGCCGGCCGGGAGAGCGAGCTGTTCGCGCGCGCCTTCCACCGCGACCTCGCGGTGGTGGCGTAGCTGGGTTGGGGGAGGGCCGGCCC
>JBOGYA010000308.1:0-3562 GCA_050696515.1 Solirubrobacteraceae bacterium | reverse complement strand
CGAGCGACGTGGTGCCGGAGCCTGCGCAGCCGGCCCGGAGCGGGAGCTCCAGGCGCCGGCGCAAGCGCAGCTCGCGATGATTGAGTTCCCCGCCGAGCGGGAATAACTACAGGGAGAATGTGGGAATCGCCACAATCCCCTTCCCCGTTCCAGAAACAGTTCTCATAACGTCCTGAGCCACCCGCGGAGGGTGGCTGAAGGGAGGGTTTCCCATGGAGGCAGCATCTATCCATCGTCCCGAGTCGATGCAATCGATCCCGCGCCGGGACTCACCCCCGGGCGAGCCCGCGCAGGCGAGCCTGTGGAAGCCGGCCGACCCCGGGCCGCTCGGCCTGGCGGGGTTCGCGATGACCACGTTCGTGCTCTCGATGTTCAACTCGAACCTCGTCGACGAAAAGGGCGTCCCGGTCGTGCTCGGCCTCGCGCTCGCCTACGGCGGGATCGTGCAGTTGCGCGCGGGCATGTGGGAGTTCCGCACCGGCAACACCTTCGGCGCCGTCGCGTTCTGCTCGTTCGGGGCCTTCTGGATCTCCTTCTGGGCGCTGCAGGTGTTCTACGCCAAGGAGATCGGCGGCAACGCCGGCCACGCCGTCGGGGTGTACCTGTGGGCGTGGGCGATCTTCACCGCGTACATGACGGTGGCGGCGCTGCGCGTCAGCGGAGCGGTGCTGCTGGTGTTCGTGCTGCTGACGGCCACCTTCATCCTGCTGGCGATCGGCGCGGTCGGCGCGCACACGACCGTCACCCACTGGGGCGGCTACGTCGGCCTGGCGACCGCGGCGGCCGCCTGGTACGCCTCGTTCGCCGCTGTGACGAACTCGACCTTCGGGCGCACGGTGCTGCCGGTGGTGCCGTTGGGCAAACGGTAGAGTCGGGTCATGGCGACTGAGCCGCAGGCAGCCACCGCCGGGGAGGCGCTCGATCGCGAACTGGCGAAGCTGCTCGAGGTGCAGACGTTCGAGCCCTCCCCGGAGTTCCGCGAACGAGCGCTGCTGAGCGACCCCGCGGTGTACGAGGAGGCGGCGCGCGACCCCGAGGCGTGGTGGGCGGGGCAGGCCAAGCAGCTGCACTGGTTCGAGCCGTGGGAGACAGTGCTGGACGACTCCAACCCGCCGTTCTACAAGTGGTTCGCCGGCGGCCGGCTGAACGCCTCCTACAACTGCCTGGACCGCCACGTGTTGGCGGGGAGGGGCGACCGTGTCGCGTTCCATTGGCGTGGAGAGGATGGGCAGGAGCGCGACATCACCTATGCGCAGCTGCTCGCGGAGGTGCAGCGCTTCGCGAACGCGCTGAAGGGTCTCGGGGTGCGCCGGGGCGACGTGGTCGGGATCTACCTGCCGATGATCCCCGAGGTGGTGGTCTCGATGCTGGCGTGCGCGCGCATCGGGGCGCCCCACAACGTCGTCTTCGGGGGCTTCTCCGCGGAGGCGGTGCGCGAGCGGATGGAGTTCTCCGAGGCGAAGGTGCTGGTCACCGTCGACGGCGCCGCTCGCAAGGGCAAGATGGCGCCGGTCAAGGACCGGGTGGACGAGGTGATGGACGACCTGCGGACGCTCGAGAAGATCGTGGTCGTCAGGAGCAAGGGGGTTCCTTGCAAGATGCGGGAGGGCCGCGACGTGTTCTACGAGGAGATCGTCGCCGCCGCCGCGCCGGAGTGCCCGGCGGAGCCGCTGGACGCGGAGCACCCCCTGTACATCCTCTACACCTCCGGCTCCACCGCCAAGCCGAAGGGCATCCTGCACACCACCGGCGGCTACCTGACCGGCGTCTCGTCCACCCACCGCTACGTGTTCGACCTGAGGGCGGGCGGGGATCCCAATCCTGACGTGTGGTGGTGCGCCGCCGACGTCGGGTGGGTCACGGGGCACTCCTACATCGTCTACGGGCCGCTCGCCAACGGGGCGACCTCGGTCATGTGGGAGGGGGCCCCCGACTACCCCCACAAGGGCATCTGGTGGGAGCTGATCGAGCGCTACGGGGTGACGATCCTCTACTGCGCCCCGACCGCGATCCGCGCCTGCATCAAGTGGGGGGCGCAGTGGCCCAACGAGCACGACCTCTCCTCGCTGCGCCTGCTCGGCACGGTGGGGGAGCCGATCAACCCGAAGGCGTGGCTGTGGTACCACAAGGTGATCGGCGGTGGGCGTTGCCCGATCGTGGACACCTGGTGGCAGACGGAGACCGGCGCGATCATGATCACGCCGCTGCCGGGCATCACGCAGACCAAGCCCGGCTCCTGCACGCGCCCCTTCCCGGGCGTCGAGGCTGAGGTGTACGACGAGTCCGGTGGTTACCCAATCGAGCAGGGCCAGGGCCTCCTGGTGCTCACGCGGCCGTGGCCGTCGATGCTGCGCACTCTCTACCGGGAGGAGGAGCGCTACATCAAGACCTACTTCGAGCGTTTCGGCAAGGAGACCTACCTGGTGGGCGACGCGGCACGCCGCGACCCCGACGGCTACTTCTGGGTCATCGGGCGCATCGACGACGTGGTCAACGTCTCCGGGCACCGGCTCTCCACCGCGGAGGTGGAGTCGGCGATCGTCGCCCACCCCGACGTGGCGGAGGCCGCGGTGATCGGCCAGCACGACGAGGACACCGGGCAGGCGATCGTGGCGTTCGTCACCCTCCAGGGCGAGCTCGAGGGCGACGAGCGCGAGGTGCAGAGCATCCGCGAAACGGTGGCCGAGCGGATCGGCAAGTTCGCACGCCCCAAGCGGATCATCTGGGCTGACGACCTGCCCAAGACGCGCTCGGGCAAGATCATGCGCCGCCTGCTGCGCGACATCGCCGAGGGCCGCGCGCTGGGCGACGTCACCACGTTGCGCGACCCAGGTGTGACGTCTCAGCTGGAGGAGCGCATCAGGGAGCTGCAGGCGCAGGAGGACTAGCAGCACCGGCTCCCAACGCTAATTCTCACGAGACCTTTATGTTGGGTTGCGAGGCTCCCTGGCACAATCCGGGGTGCAGGGCGCTGTCGAGATGCAAAGGGCGCTGCACCCGGAGGCTGCCGAGCCACGTCCTCGAACAAAGGAACGACCGATGTCGAGCCCAGCTGACAACGGCGGCGCTCCGGACCAGGGGTCCGCCGCCGCGATCGAGACCAAGGGCCTGACCAAGCGCTTCGGCGCGCGCGCCGCGATCGACGGCGTCGACCTGTACGTCCCGCGTGGCAGCGCGTTCGGCTTCCTCGGCCCCAACGGCGCGGGCAAGACGACGATGATCCGGATGCTGCTCGGCCTCACCCACGCCAGCGCGGGGAGCATGAGCGTGCTGGGGCGCCCGGTGCCCGCCGAGCGCGCGCAGGCGTTGCGGCGCGTCGGGGCGATCGTCGAGGAGCCCCGCTTTCACCCCAACCTCACGGGTCGCGAGAACCTGCGCATCGTCGCCGCCGTGCGCGGACCCGAGGTGCACGCGCGGATCGCCCCCGCGCTCGCCCGCGTCGGCCTGGCCGAGCGCGCCGACGAGAAGGTCAAGAAGTACTCGCTCGGGATGCGCCAGCGCCTCGGGGTGGCGCGCTGCCTGTTGGCCGACCCGCTGCTGCTGATCCTCGACGAGCCGACCA
>JBOGYA010000307.1:0-3565 GCA_050696515.1 Solirubrobacteraceae bacterium | reverse complement strand
GCGAGGTGCACTCCAACGTCACCTACCTCGTCCGCCGCGCCGACGGCACCGAGCTCGTGCTGCGCCGCCCGCCCCGGCCGCCGCTGCCGCCGTCCGCCCACGACGTGCTGCGCGAGGCCCGGCTGCTGGGAGCGCTGCGTGGCACCCCCGCGCGCGTGCCCACCGTGCTCGCCGTCGAGGCGGACCCGGCGACGATCGGGTGCCCCTTCTACGTCATGGAGCGCGTCGAGGGGGAGGCGATCGTGTTCGACCTCCCGGCCGCGCTCGATGCCCCCGCTGAGCGCCGGCGGATCGCCGAGGAGCTGATCGACGCGCTCGTGGAGATCCACAGCTGCGACTGGCGCGCCGCGGGCCTGGAGGACTTCGGCAAGCCCACCGGCTACCTCGAACGCCAGCTGCGGCGGTTCTCCGGCCTGTGGGAGCACAACAAGACGCGCGAGATCCCCGCCGTAGCGCGCGTCGCGAGCTGGCTGGCCGAGCACCTCCCCGAGTCCGGCCCCGCCACGATCGTGCACGGGGACTACCGCCTCGGCAACACGATGTTCGCCACCGGCGCTCCCGCGCGGCTGACCGCGGTGCTCGACTGGGAGATGGCCACGATCGGCGACCCGCTCGCCGACCTGGGCTACATGTGCATGGTGTGGGGGCAGGCCGACGACCCTCCCGGGGGCATCAGGGACTCGCTGGGCGCCGTCACCAAGGCCGAGGGGTTCCCCACGCGCGCCGAGCTGATCGCGCGCTACGAAGCGCGCAGCGGCCGCTCGATGAGCGATCTGCGCTGGTACGTCACGCTCGCGGTGTGGAAGATGACGGTGTTCATGGAGGGCAACTACAAGCGCGCCCTCGCCGGCGCCACCGACGACCCGTACCTGAAGCACTTCGGGGAGGGCGTGCTGCAGCTCGCCGCCCACGCCGAGGAGGTCGCGCGCGGTGAGTGACGAGCGCGCCGCCCCGGTAGAGGGCGCCCGAGCCATGGCCGAGAGCGCCGTGGCCGCGGCCGAAGGCGCGAGCGGGGCGGCCGAGCGCCCGGGGATCGCCGAGCGCGCGGGCGACGGCGCGATCCGCGGCCTGCTAGTCGATTGGGGCGGAGTGATGACCACCAACTTGTTCCGCTCCTTCTCGGCCTTCTGCGAAGCCGAGGGGCTCGACCCAGCCGCGCTCGTGCAGGTCTTCCGCAACGACCGGGACGCGCGCGAGCTGCTGATCGGCTTCGAGGAGGGCCGCGTGGCAGAGGCCGACTTCGAGGCGCGGCTGGGCGGGGTGCTCGGACTGGCCTCGCCCGCCGGTCTGATCGATCGCCTCTTCTCCGGCTCCACCCTGGAGGAGACGATGGTCCACGCGGTGCGCGCCGCCCGCTCCGCGGGGATCGCCACCGGGCTGATCTCAAACTCGTGGGGCACCACCCGCTATCCGCGCGAGCTGCTCGGCGAGCTGTTCGACGGCGTCGTGATCTCCGGCGAGGTCGGGATGCGCAAGCCCACCGCCCGCATCTACGAGCTCGGCGCGCAGGCCATCGCCCGCGACCCCGCCGCGTGCGTGTTCGTCGACGACCTCCCCTTCAACCTCGCTCCTGCCGCGGAGCTGGGCATGGCGACCGTGCACCACACCGTGGCGGAGACCACAATCGCCGAGCTGGAGCGGCTGCTGGGGATCCGGCTGCGGTTGGAGCCGCACAGCTCGGAATAAGCCGCCAAGTAGGGCGTATGTGAGCCAGTCCACATATGAAAATCCGAGGTACCGCCGGGACGCATTGGTGCTACGATACGACGCGGCATGAGAGGCAAGCGGGCAGTTATCGGGGGCGTGCTCCTACTGGCGTTGGCCAGCTTGACGGCCGGAGCATTCGCAACGAAGCTCGCCCGCATCTCGGTACGGGTGCCGCGGCACCCGAGCGTGGTTGGCAAGCTCGAGATCAGTTTTCAACCGCATGGCAGGTTGCCTCGCGGCGGCTACTACTACGCCGTCATCGTCCTTACTAACTACCCTCGGCACTCTGCAGCCGAACAGCCTTCATGCGCCGTTTCGAGCGACATGGAAGAAACCGAGTATGGATACCCAGGCCGCTCTCGCGTGATGCGTCTTACGCTGATTCCAGCAAAGTCTGCGGATAAACGGTGGTGTGCTGGCACCTACACGGGCGCGGTCTACGCTGTGCCGCACAAGCCGCCGTGTAATCATTCCCACCCGTGTTACGGGAAGAAGGCAAACGGGGCATGTTGGGAACTCGAAGGCAAATATGTTTGTGGGATAGTGGCAGAAGGACCCGCGGAACGCGAAGCGAGGGAAAAGGCCGAACGCGAAGCCAAAGAAAAGGCCGAACGCGAAGCGCGGGAAAAGACTGAAAGGGAAGCCAAGGAAAAGACCAACCTCGAGGAACGGGAAAAGGCCGAACGCGAAGCCAAGGAAAAAGCCGAACGCGAATCTAACGTAGCCCCGCCCTACTCCTACCCGGGCGGCTTGCCCAAGCCGATCGATCGCAGCACCCGCATAGTCGGGTACTTTCAGGTGACATTCTGAAGCGCAAGCCTTCCGGGTGCAGCCTTTGTAAGAGCTGAGCATCAGTCAAGCGGATCGCTGCGTTCTCAGAGCCCACCAGCTGGCTGCAGCAGCCGTGCCTTCCGCCCAACCGGCGGCCCTCCACCTTTTAGTCGCGCTTGCCGCGGCCGTACAGCAGCTTCAGGGCTTTGCCGAGGCGTTTGGTGCCCCCGCGCGTGTAGGGGAAGAAGTGCAGATCGCGCTTCAACGCCAGGCGCGGCGTCACCAGCAGCGCCTGCTGGTTGCAGTACTTGCGGATCCCGCCCGCGCCGTGGCGCGAGCCGAGGCCCGAGGCCTTCACGCCTCCCATCGGCAGCTCCAGCGCCGCGAAGTTGATGATCGCGTCGTTGACGCACACCGCCCCCGCCTCGACGCGCCGGGCGATCTTCTCGCCCTTGTCGGTGTCCTTGCTGAACACCGAGCCCGCCAACCCGTACGGGGAGTCGTTGGCCAGACGCACGGCCTCATCGGCGTCGCGCACCTTCATGATCGGCAGCGTCGGGCCGAACGTCTCCTCCTGCATGCACTTCATCGAGTGGTCCACGTCGACCAGCACCGTCGGCTCGAAGTAGTGCCCGTCGCCGGTGCCGCGGTGGCCGCCGGTGAGCGCCCGTGCGCCCTTCGCGAGCGCGTCCTGCACGTGGTCCTCCACCAGGTCCACCTGCGGCGGGAACGTCATCGAGCCGACCTCCACCGTGCCCGGACCGCCCTCGGGGCGTCCCTGGCGCAGCGCGCGCACCTTGTCGGTCACTTTCGCCACGAACTCGTCGTATACCGGCGCCTCCACGTACGCCCGCTCGATCGAGATGCACGTCTGGCCGGAGTTCTGCATCGAGTAGTACGTCGCCACGTTCGCCGCCCGCTCCAGGTCGGCGTCGGCGAGCACGATCATCGGGTCCTTGCCGCCCAGCTCCAGCGACGCGGGGATCAGCCGCTTGCCCGCGGCTTCCGCCACCTTGCGGCCGGTGCGCGTCGAGCCCGTGAACATGATCATGTCCACCTCCTCGATCAGCGCCGCCCCCGTCTGACC
>JBOGYA010000306.1:0-3566 GCA_050696515.1 Solirubrobacteraceae bacterium | reverse complement strand
CGCTCGAAGTCCTGCCGACCCTGATCCCGAAGTACGTGCGCACCGGGAAGCTGAAGATCGAATACCACTCGATGCAGACCGCCACGCACGAACAGGAAACATTCCACGCGCAGCAGATCGCGGCGCTCGCCGCGGGCAAGCAGAGCCTCGCGTGGTACTACATCGAGCTCTTCTACCACGAGCAGGGGCAGGAGGGCAGCGGCTACGTCACCGAAAGCTACCTCCAGAGCCTCGCCCAGCAGGTGCCCAGGCTGAACCTCCCCAACTGGAGCGCCGCGCGCAACGACTCGGCCTTCCCCGAACAGCTCACGCGCGACGCCCAGACCGTCAACCAGGAAGGCTTCACCGGCACCCCCTCCTTCCTGCTCGGCAAGAGCGGGACGAAGCTCGCGCAGTTCAAGCCGGAAACGTTCTCAGAACCGTCGCCGTACGAAACGGCGATCAACAAACTGCACTGACGAGCGGGTCACGGCCATGCGCGAGCCCCACGCACACCGAGCCGTCACGGCGGTCGAGGCTCCCGACCAGAGCGCAAGGAGGCCGGCTTGAGCACGCGCATCGTCCGCTTCGCGATGATCGCGGTCGCCACCGTCGGCCTCGGCGTCGCGAGCTACCTGACCTACGTCCACTACTCCGGCGGCCCGATCGTCTGCCTGCAGGGCGGAGGCTGCGAGACGGTGCAGCACTCGATCTACTCGAAGCTCGCCGGCGTGCCGGTCGCGCTCATCGGCCTGATCGGCTACGTCACGATCCTCGCCTCCCTGCTCGCCCCCGAGAGCGAGTCCACACGGCTGGCGACGATGGCCTTCACCGTGATGGGCTTCGGCTTCTCGGTCTACCTCACCTCGCGCGAGCTCTTCTCCATCCACGCGATCTGCCCGTGGTGCGTGAGCAGCGCGGTGATGATGACCCTGCTCGCCGGCATGGCCGTCTGGCGCTTCCTGCGAGGCGATGCGCCTTCCGCGGACACCACCCCGTCCACAGCCGTCGAGCCCGATTCCGCGGCCCCGCTCACGGCGGGCTCCTGAGCCCACCGCACGGCTCGAGTCCGGAGCGGTAATGTCGCCCGCGATGGTGTCCCGCCGCGATCCCCCCGCAAGCCCCATCCCGCGCGGAGCTGCCGAGCACAGCGCGGTCGAGGATCAGAAGCGCGCCGCCGCTCTCGCCGCCGCGGAGCTGGTCGCCGCAGGCGCGCGCGTGGGCTTGGGCACAGGAACGACCGCCGCCCATCTGCTGCCCGCGCTCGCCGCCCGCGGTCTCCACGGGCTGCGCTGCGTGGCGACCTCCCCGGCCACCGAACGGGCCGCGCGGGCCCTCGGCTTCACCGTCGTGGAGCTCGACGCCCTCGACGCCCTCGACATCGCGATCGACGGCGCCGACCAGATCGACCCGCGCGGCTGGCTGATCAAGGGCAAGGGCGCCGCGCACACGCGCGAGAAGATCGTCGCCGCGGCCGCCCGGCGCTTCGTGGTGATCGCCTCCGCGGAGAAGGCCGTCTCCGAGCTCGCCCCGCCCGTGCCCGTGGAGATCCTGCCCTTCGGATCGCACACCACGCTCGACGCGATCGCCCCCACGCGGCTGCGCAACGCCCCCCCCAGCCCGGACGGCAACCTGATCGCGGACTACCTCGGCGCGGTCGAGGACCCCCAGCGCGTCTCCTCCTGGCTGTCGGGCATCCCCGGCGTCGTCGAGCACGGCCTGTTCCCCCCGAGCCTCGTAAGCGACATCCTGATCGCGCACGACGACGGCGTCGAGCACCGCCACGGCGGGAAGCGCCTCTGAACGCCGCCGCTCGAGCTCAAACACCGATCAGCTCCAGCTCGTCCAGGCGCCGCGCGGCGCGCGCGGCGCGCACCGAGCCGCCCTCCCGATGGAGCACGCCGTCGCGCTCGAGGCGCCCCAGCGCCCGGTCGAGCACCGCCGGCTCGAAGTCGGAGACCTCCCGCGCCAGCTCCGCATGGGGCCAGCGCTCCTCGTGATCGTCCCTGAGGATCTGCAGGACGATCGCGCGTTCGACCATCGGCACGCCTCTGCTCTGCTCCCGCCCGTCGGACTCTCCCTGCATTGAACTCGCCTCCTGGTGTACCGCCTCCTGAGTCGTCCGCGGGCTTCGCGGGCCACTCGATTTCAGATCGCGGCGACATTACTCAGCGCTTGAGACGGGAGAGCGCCGCGGTGCGGCGAGGCGCCGGCCGCACCGCCGGCCACGGCGTCCCAGCCGACCCGCCGGCGCCCGGCCGCTCAGCCTGTGGATCCACCGATGCGGGCTGAGCCCCGGCCAGGCTCAGGAGCCGATCAGCAGCGCCACGATCAGCAGGGCCAGCAGATGAAACGTCTGATCGACGGCGATCGTGACCGCCAGGTTTTCCTGCGGATCCAACCGCTTGACCCGCTTCATGTAGGCGTGCAGCAGCCTGCCGTCGTCCTGGACGAGGTGCGGGATGGCGATCGCCGGGACCACCCACAGCAGTTCCAGGCTGAGATCGCTCACGACCAGCACCGGCACGAAGGAAAGCGTGTAGACGCCGACATGGGTGAACAGCGCCCGGCGCGCCTCTCCCGCTCCCCGCGCCAACCCGCCGCGCTTGTGCAGAGCCTGCCAGTCGGTCTGCAACAGATAGTCCCCGACCAGATGGGACACCACGAACGCGGTGAAGACTTCGACCCATGTCATCCGGCCAGAGCCTATCCGGCGGCCCCCGTCCCGTGCCGGCGGCCCCGCCCGCGCGGCCTGGGCGCTCCTCGGCACGGTAGCCTTGGCGCGGTGAGCGCCGTACCCCATGGGGACCCGGGGAGCCCGTTCCCGCCGATCGCCGACTACGGCTTCCTGTCGGACTGCGAGACCTGCGCGCTGATCGCGCCGAGCGGCAACGTCGAGTGGCTGTGCCTGCCGCGCTTCGACTCGCCGAGCGTGTTCGGGGCGATGCTCGACCGCGACGCTGGCGGCTTCCGGCTCGGCCCGGCCGGCGTGACCGTCCCTGGCGCGGTGCGCTACCTGCCGGGCACGATGGCGCTCGAGACCAGCTGGGAGACGCGCACCGGGTGGGTGGTGGTGTGCGACGTGCTGTGCGTCGGTCCGTGGCACCACATGCAGGAGCGCTCGCACACCCACCGGCGCTCGCCCACCTCCTACGACGCCGACCACGTGCTGCTGCGGACGGTGCGCTGCGTGCAGGGCTGGGCCGAGATCCACCTCGACTGCGAACCGGTCTTCGACTACGGCGGCCTCGCCGCGGAATGGTCCTACACCGGCCCCGGCTACGGCGAGGCGAAGGCCGGCTCGGAGGGCATGGCGCTCGAGCTGCGGCTCCTCACCGACATGAACCTCGGGTTCGAGGGGCCGCGTACCCGCGCGCGCACGATCCTGCGCGAGGGGGAGGTCGCGTTCGCGGCGCTGGGCTGGTCCGAGCACCCGCTGCCGGCCACCTACGACGAGGCCAACGTGCGGCTCGTGCGCACCGCCCACTACTGGCAGGAGTGGCTCAAGCAGGGCGCCTTCCCCGACCACCCGTGGCGGACCTACCTGCAGCGCAGCGCGTTGACGCTGAATGGGCTGAGCTACGCCC
>JBOGYA010000305.1:0-3572 GCA_050696515.1 Solirubrobacteraceae bacterium | reverse complement strand
CCCCCAACCAGGCCACAGCCAGGTCACCCCAGCCACCCCACTTGACAAACCCACCCCCATATGAGGACGCACCGAGCGCAGTGTGCTCGGCACATAAGCGAGGGAGGACACCGCAGCGCGCCGCCCAGCGGGCGCGCTAGCGCTCGACCCGCGCGCGGATCGCATCCTCGAGCTCGTGACCGCGTTCGGTGAGCCTCCAGGCGTTCGCCTCGCCGCGCCCCGGGTCCCCCATGTTGACCAGGAGACCGATGCTCTCCAGGCGCGCGAGCAGCTTCGAGATCTGGCCCTGGTCGACGACGCCCGCTTCGCGGGCCACACGGCGGTTGTTCAGGCCCGGACGGTCCGCGACCGCGGTGAGCACGCGCATCGTGCGGTAGGTGAGGCGCATGTCGAGGCTCTTGAGCGGGTCCTCCCGCGCACGCAAGCCTCTGCGCGGGCGCGGCACGCGGAGGGTCAGCTCGACGGCGGCGGCCTTGGGGCCGAGGTAGGGGAGCACGATCATGCTCATCAGCTGGCCCCGCAGGGGGAGCAGCGGCTTGATCTCGGACCCCACTCCCCCCTCGCGCAGGCGCGTGTGCAAGACGCCCAACACAGCGCCCACCACGCCTTCCGCGGTCACGCGGTTCAGCCCGCCCGGGGCGGGCGCCTCGCGGCGGCCGCGGTCCACCGCGCCCACCAGCGTCTCGAGCACGCGCGCGCGGCGCTCCAGCGCCTCGGGGCCGGCGCCGAGCGCATCGACCACGCACAGCGCCGCCATGCCGGGCTGCTCGTCGAAGAACGTGAGCATCGCCGTGAGGCCCGCCCTGACCCGCTCGAGCCAGCTACGTTCGCGCTGGTACACCGGGAGCACCACCGCGGCGATCTGTTCGATCGCCTCGTCGAGCGCGGCCAGCAGGCACGCTTCGCGGTCGGCGAAGATCTCGTAGAAGGTGCGCCGCGAGACGCCCGCGCGGGCCACCACGTGCGCGACCGTCACGCGCTCCGCCCCGCGCTCGCGGGTCAGGTCGACCATCGCGCTCAGCATCCGTACGCGCTGGATCTCCGCCACGCGCTCGCGTTCCACCGCTGTGGGAGCTTGCGGCGGGGCGCCCGCGGACGCCCCGCGCCCGTTCTCCGCGGCGTCCTGGGCTCTGCGCCTGCTCATCTCTGCCACTACCCCTCCGATCTTCATGGCCCCTGCGGCCAGCCTGCATGTCTAATGTAGGCGGGATGCTCTGGTGTTGTCAAGTGTTGTTTCTTTCTATTGCCTAGCTTAGAACCTATTTATTGAGTTCGAGTCTATTTATTCGGCTCGGGCTCGGGCGGCTCGACTCGGGCTCTTTTATTTCGGCTCGACTCGGACTCCATCGCAACCTCCCCGCATTGGCACTCGTGGAGTGCTCCCATCCCGCACTCCCATCCCCCTCCCCCAATCCCTACTCCACCCCTCTCGTCCTGCCCGCTCAGGCGTCCCGCTCGCCGCGCGCATGACCGTCGCCCCTTCCGTTACCTGGCACCCGCCGGCGCTCGGCCATCCGGGGGCTCACGTACTCCCTGCCCTCCGCCGCCGCGCGGATCGCCCGCGGCAGGTCGGGGTCGGCCAGCTCCTTCAGCACGAAGCCCGCCACCCCCACCTCCCGCAGCGCCCGCGCGAAGGCGGGACTGTCGTTCATCGTCACCACCACGATCCGCGTGCCTGGCGCCGACGCAAGCAGGTCGCCGGTCGTCGCGCGGCCGGCCCGCTTGGAGATCGTCAGGTCCAGCACCAACACGTGCGGGCGGTGGGCCCGGAGCGCACGGGATGCCTCGTCGATACCGCTCGCCTCCGCGACCACCTCAATGCCCTCCTCGCCATCGAGCAGCTGACGCAGACTGCGGCGCACGCCGTCGTGGCCGTCGGCCAGGACAACACTGATGAGCTCCTCCGCGGATCGCGTCGAGTCCGGCGCGCCCACCAGTCGCAGGTGTGGGGGCATCCCCCGACGCTAGCCTCCGCGTAGCGCCCCGGCTACCGGGTAAAGCCGCCCGCCGACTGCGGAGAAGCACTGATCAGCGCACGACCGCCACGGCGGCGGCGGATCACGGTTCGCCGGCGCAAGGCAGCGTGCACTACTCGACGCGGCACCCGCGCCCCCGATGGCCCGGCCAAGACCCGGCGATTTCGTTGTACCATCCCTACAGATGGACAAAGCAGCACGCGGCGTGCTAGACCTCGCCCGCGGCGTGCTCGCCGAGCTCGACCTCGACGTGGTGCTTGAGCGGGTGCTCGAGTCCGCCCAGGAGCTGACCGGCGCGCGCTACGCGGCGCTGGGCGTGCTAGACGAGTCGCACAGCGAGCTCTCGCGGTTCATCACCCGGGGGATAGACGAGGAGACCCACGCGGCGATCGGGGCGCTCCCGCGGGGGCTCGGCGTGCTGGGGGCGCTGATCGAGAACCCCGTGCCGCTGCGCCTGGCCGACGTTGGCCGGCACCCCCGCTCGTACGGGTTCCCCCGCGGGCATCCCCCGATGCGCACCTTCCTGGGAGCGCCGATCCTGATCGACAGCCGGCCCTTTCGGCAACCTCTACCTGACCGAGAAGACGGGCGGCGCGCAGTTCTCCGAGGAGGACGAGGAGGCGCTCGCGATCCTCGCGGAGCTCGCCGGCTTCGCGATCGACCACGCGCGGCGCTACACCGGCGCGAGCCGCCGGCGCGACGAGCTGGAGCGAACCGTCGCCACGCTCGACGCCACCACCCAGATCGCGCTGGCGGTGGGTGGCGAGACCGACCTCGAGGTGATCCTCGAGCTGGTCGCCAAGCGCGGACGGGCGCTGGTCAGCGCGCGCGTGCTGCTGATCGAGTTGCGCGACCGCGAAGAGCTGCTCGTCGCCGCCGGCGCCGGAGAGATGCCCCCGGAGTTGATCGGCAGGCGGATCTCGATGCGCAACTCATTTGTCGGCCAGGCGCTGCGCGCACGCCGCACGCTGCGTTTGGACAGCGAGCTCAACCGCGCCCGCTTCGACGAGCACAGCAGCGGCCGTCTGGGAGTGCGCGCCAAAGGTGGGCTGGTCGTCCCACTGCTCTTCCAGGGCCGCCCACACGGGGCGCTGCTCGCGCTCGATCGCCTCGAGGACGGGCCGGCCTTCACCGCGGAGGACGAGCGGCTGCTGGAGGCGTTCGCGGCGAGCGCTGCGACCGCGGTGGCGACCGCACAGTCGGCCGCCAGCGAGCGCCAGCGCCAACGCCTGGCCGCGGCGGAGGCCGAGCGCCAGCGGTGGGCGCGCGAGCTGCACGACGAGACCCTCCAGAGCCTCAGCGCACTGCGGATCGGACTCTCTACGGCGGCACGCTCGGAGCGCCCCGAGGCGCTGCGGGACGCCTTCCGCCAGGCGATCGTGCAGCTCGAGGAGGGGATCACCAACCTCCGCGCGCTGATCACCGACCTGCGCCCCGCGGCGCTGGACGAGCTCGGCGCCCAGGCCGCGGTCGAAGCGCTCGCCGAACGGGCCACCCGCCACGGGATCGAGGTCGACGTCAGCATCGACTTCGCTCACGAGCCCGTCGAGGATGAGGTGCCCGCGGGCGGGCGGGCAGACAGGCAGAGCGATGGGA
>JBOGYA010000304.1:0-3584 GCA_050696515.1 Solirubrobacteraceae bacterium | reverse complement strand
CATGCGAAGCGGGCAAGCGATGAGCATCCTGATCGACGCCTCCACCACGTTCATCGTGCAGGGCATCACCGGCCGCGAGGCGGTCAACCTCACGCGCGAGTGCCTTGACTACGGCGAGGGAGCCAAGGTCGTCGGCGGCGTCACGCCCGGGCGGCTCGGCCGCGAGGTGCACGGGGTGCCCGTGTTCGACACGGTCGCGCAGGCGGTCGCCCACCACGGCGCGGCGATCGACGGCTCCGTCGTGACCGTGCCTCCCGCGTTCACCAAGGACGCCGTGTTCGAGGCGATCGAGAACGGGGTCAAGCTGATCGTGATCGTCACCGAGCGCATCCCCCGCCGCGACGTCGCCGAGATGGTCGAGCTCGCCACGCTGCGCGGCGCCCGCATCATCGGCCCCAACTGCCTCGGCGTGATCGTCCCCGACGTCGTCAAGATGGGCGGCATCGGCGGCCCCGCGCGCAACGCCGCGCAGGCCTACACCCCCGGGCCGATCGGCGTCATCTCCCGCTCCGGGGGGATGACCACCGAGATGTCCTCCACCCTCTCCGCCGCCGGCCTCGGGCAGTCCACCGCGGTGTCGATCGGCGGCGACGCCATCATCGGCTCCACCTACGCGGAGCTGATGCCCCTCTTCGAGGCCGACGCGCAGACTCAGGGAATCGTGATCTACACCGAGCCCGGCGGGCGCATGGAGGCCGAGCTTGCGCGCTGGGTGACCGAGCACTCCTCCCGCCTGCCGATCGTCGCGTTCATGGCGGGGCGCTTCATGGACGAGATGCCCGGCATGTCCTTCGGCCACGCCGGCACGATCGTCGAAGGCAAGGAGGACACGGCCTCGGAGAAGATCGCCCGCCTCGCCCAGGCGGGGATCGCCGTCGCTGAGCGCATCGAGGAGATCCCCGAGATGATCCGCGCCAAGATCGCCGAGCGCGCCGGCGCTGCCGAGGGCACGGCCGCGGGGAGCACGGCATGAGAGCAGATGGCACGTTCATCGCCGTCGAGGTCGCGCCCTCCGCCGCTGCGGACGCCGAGCTCGCCCGCAAGCTCGCCGAGGCCTGCCCCGTGGACATCTTCGCCCAGCACGAGGGCGGACTGGAACTGGTCGAGCGCAACCTCGACGAGTGCGTGCTCTGCCGCCTCTGCCTTGACGCCGCGGACGGGTGGGGTCCGGATACGACCGTCAAGATCATCAAGCTCTACGACGACGGCGCTCTGCTCAGCTGACGCTGCTGGCGGTGGGCAGACGCCCTATCTACCTGAAGCCAAGCGTGCGCTCCACCGCGCTGGGCACTATGCTCTCAGGGAGCAGTAGCAAACTGAGCAAAGACAGCGCAATGAACGAGAACCTCTCCCTGATCGCGATGTGCTTCTTCCTGGTCGCGTCTCTCGCGTTCTTGGCCGACCAGATCCTCTCCTACCACTAGACGCCCCACCACCGGCTTCGCTGGCGGTGCCGGCGGCGCGATGCATTGTCCTCAGTCGCTCGCGTGCTCAGCACGCCACGCTCCCTGCGTTCTCGCCTCGCTTGCTCAGCGACCGTCTAGACGCGCACCTAATGCTGGCGGGCGCGGCGAGTGCGCTGGCGTTCCTGCTGGCGCTCCACGACGTTCACGATCAGTCTCAGGAACTGCTCCGGCCCCGACGCCTTCGCCTGGCCGTACGTGAACGCCTCGATCCAGTCCTCAACCTTCGCTTCGCGCGCCATCACGTTGAAGAACTCCCGGCGCATGTCCACTCGCACGCGCCCGTCCGCCGCGGGGCCTCTCGTCACCTTGACCTCCGGCATCTCCAGGCGGAAATGCTGGACGTCCCCGCGTCCTCGAAGTTCCACGCCCACCACCAGCTTCATCGGCTCCAGCGCCGGCACCTCCTGAATGAACCTGCGCACTGCGAGCTCGATCAACCCCTTGGCGTCGTCCGCCATACCGACCCTCCTGTCGCTGCTCCCGCTCCCCATAGCGTACACGGAGACCAAAGATCGTCACGATTTGCGCTGTGCGTGCCTCCGCCTATAGCTTATGACGCTGCAGTAGCTTGCGCCCAATCACCATCCGCTGGATCTCCGAGGTGCCCTCTCCGATCAGCAGCAGCGGGGCGTCGCGGTAGAGGCGCTCGATCTCGTACTCCTTGGAGTACCCGTACCCGCCGTGGATACGGAAGCACTCCTCCACGCAGAACCGCCCCGCCTCCGAGGCGAACAGCTTCGCCATCCCGGCCTCGAGGTCCGAGCGCTCGCCCGCGTCCTTCATGCGCGCCGCCCGCAGCGTCAGCAGGCGCGCCGCGTCGACCTGCGTCGCCATGTCCGCGAGCTTGAACTGGATCGCCTGGTGCTCGGCGATCGGCCGGCCGAACGCCTTGCGCTCCTGCGAGTAGCGCAGCGCCAGCTCCAGCGCCCGCTGCGCGATCCCCACCCCGCGCGCCGCCACGTTCACGCGGCCCACCTCGAGCGCGTCCATCATCTGCACGAAGCCCTTGTTCAACCCCGCCTCCTCGCCGCCGAGGATGCGCTCCGCCGGACAGCGGTAGCCGTCGAACACGAGCTCCGTGGACTCCACGCCCTTGTAGCCCATCTTCTTGATCTTCGGCGGCACGTTCAGGCCGGCGTACTCGCCCGTGTTCTCCGAGACGCCCGGCTCCTTCTCCGCGATGAAGCACGTGAAGCCCCGGTGGCGCGGGTCGGCCTCCGGGTCGGTCTTGACGAGCACGAACACCAGTGAGGAGAGCAGTCCGTTCGTCACCCACATCTTCTGGCCGTTGACCTCCCACTTGCCGTCCTCCCCCTTCTTCGCGGAGGTTTTGATCGCCTGCACGTCGGACCCCAACTCCGGCTCCGAGAGCGAGAACGCCGCCCTGATCTCGCCCGTGGCCATCCGCGGCAGGTACTTCTGGCGCTGCTCGTCGCTGCCGAACTTCATCAGCAGGTAGGAGCCGATGAAGTGCGTGTTGACGATCCCCGAGATCGAGATCCACCCCCGCGAGAGCTCCTCCACGATCATCGAGTACGTCGTCAAGTCAAGCCCCATCCCGCCGTACTCCTCGGGGATCGTCACCCCGAACAGCCCGAGCTCCCGCATCTGCTCCACGATCGGCTCCGGAAAGGCGTCCTCGTGGTCGTAGTGCTCCGCGTTCGGGATGATCTGCTCGTCCGCGAACTGGCGCACCATCTCGGTGATCGCCTTCTGGTCGTCGGGGTCGGTCGGCGTGGTGGCGGTGGCTACGGCCATTCTGGCTCCAAGGTCGGTTGGGGGAGGTGTTCGGGTGGGTGTTGTATACAACTTTTTGAGTTCTGTCTAACGGTTGTTATACAGAACTCGGATTTTTCAATATATGCAGGCCCCCCTCCCCTCTCATATCTACTATCGCTATCGCATTCCAACGCCGTCGCGCTGAGGTAGAGAATACCGGCGTGAACTTCGCCAGCGACGTGCTCGACGCCCTGCCCCCCGCGGAGCTTGCGCTCATCGAGCTCGCCCGCGACGGGAGCCGGCGCGAGTGGAGCTTCGGCGAGGTCTCCGCCCGCAGCGCGCGGCTGGCCGGCGCGCTCGCCGGCCGGGGGGTCGCTAGCGGGGATGTCGTCATGACCC
>JBOGYA010000303.1:0-3597 GCA_050696515.1 Solirubrobacteraceae bacterium | reverse complement strand
GGAGCACATGAGCGCGACCTTCGCGCTCCTCGCCCGGCTGCCGCACGTCTCCGCGGTGATCAGCCCCTACGCGGGGCCCTCCGCCGGTAAGGCGATCTCCGCCGACCACCGGATCGCCTTCGCCACGGTCGTGTTCGACGAAAAAGCCAACGTGCTGCCCAAGAGCGCCGCCGAACGGGTCGTCAAAGTCGCCCGTGCGGCCGGGCAGCCGGGTCTCCAGGTGGAGCTCGGCGGGCAGGCGATCGAGGGCACCGAGCAGGAAGGCTTCGGCCTCTCCACCGCGGTGGGGCTGATGGCCGCGATCGTGGTACTGCTCATCACCTTCGGCTCGCTGCTCGCGATGGGCCTGCCGATCGTCACTGCGCTCTTCGGCCTCGGCACCGGCCTCGGAGCGATCGCGCTGTTCACCCACGTCGTTGACACTCCCGACTTCTCCTCCGAGCTCGCCGCGATGATCGGCCTCGGCGTGGGGATCGACTACTCGCTGTTCATCCTCACCCGCTTCCGCGAGACCTACGCCGCTCCCGGCCCCACCCGTGGCAAGGTGCGCGAGTCGGTCGTGCAGGCGATGGACACCGCCGGCCGCGCGGTGCTGTTCGCCGGCACCACCGTCGTGATCGCCCTGCTCGGGATGATGCTGCTCGGGGTCGACTTCCTCTACGGCGTTGCGATCTCGGCTTCGATCGGGGTGCTGCTGGTGATGCTCGCATCACTCACCCTGCTGCCCGCGCTGCTCACCTTGGTGGGCGGCCGCCTCGCACGGCCGAGCCGGCGGGCGCGCAGACGGGCGCGCAGGGCCGCCACCGCAGCGGGCGGTGACGCTGGGGTGGCGGGCAACGGCGCAACAACCACGGCGACAGCCGGCAACGGCGCACGCGCGGGCAACGGTGTGGCCGCGGCAGCCGGCAACGGCGCCCTCGGGAGCGGCGCGGCGGCAGCCGGCGATGGCAGCTTGGCGGGCGACGGCGTGGCGGACGGCCTCGGCGCAGCGGGAGCCGGCGCAGCGGGAACCAGCGGGGCGGGAGCCGGCGAAGCGCGAGCCGGCGGGGCAGGAGCCGGGGCAGGAGCCGGCGGGGCGTGGCTGCGCTGGAGCAACTTCGTTCAGCGCCGCCCCCGCTCGATCGCGCTCGCCGCCACGCTCCTCATGCTCCTGATTGCCTCCCCCGCGCTCGCCTTGCGGCTCGGCTCCAGCGACGCCGGCAACGACCCCGCGAGCACCACCACCTACCGTGCCTACCAGTTGATGGCCGAGGGCTTCGGCGAAGGCTTCAGCGGCCCGCTGCAGGTCGTGGTCCAGTTGCCCCACCGCGGCGACGTGTCCGCCCTCAACGAACTGGAGAGCGCCCTCGCCGCGGCGCACGGCGCGGTCTCAGTCACCCCGCCCCGCCTGAATCCCTCGGGCGAAGTGGCCACGATCTCGGTTTACCCCCGCTCCTCCCCGCAGGCCTACGCCACAACCCTGCTGGTGCGGGATCTACGCGAACACGTCATCCCCCCGGTCGCCGCGCGCACCGGCGTGGCCGCCTACGTGGGCGGCATCACCGCGGGCTCGGTCGACTTCGCCACCACGCTCGCGCACAAGCTGCCGCTGTTCATCGGCGTGGTCGTGCTGCTCTCCGCGCTGCTGCTGATGGTGGTGTTCCGCTCGCTCGTGATCCCCGCGCAGGCGGCCGTCATGAACCTGCTCAGCATCGGCGCCTCGCTAGGCGTGATCGTCGTGATCTTTCAGTGGGGGTGGCTGCCGGGGCTGCTGGGGGTCAGCCCGGGTCCGATCGAGTCGTTCATCCCGGTGATGTTGTTCGCGATCGTCTTCGGGCTCTCGATGGACTACGAGGTCTTCCTCGTCTCCCGCATACACGAGCAGTGGACACGCTCCCGCGACCACCACCGCGCTGTCGGCGAGGGACTCACGCTGACCGGCCGCGTGGTCACGGCGGCCGCCGCGATCATGGTGTGCGTGTTCCTCTCCTTCATGCTCGGGGAAAACCGCGTGATCAAGGAGTTCGGCCTCAGCCTCGCCAGTGCCGTGTTCCTCGACGCCGTCGTCGTCCGCTGCCTGCTGCTGCCCGCCGTGCTGCACGTCGTCGGCGAGCCCACCTGGTGGTTCCCCGGTTGGCTGGACCGGGTCCTGCCGCGTGTGAAGATCGAGGGCGCGACCGTGCACCCGCTGCCCGCCGGGGAGCGCGAGCTCGCGGTGAACGGCGCGCGGGAGCGGGAGCGGGTCGGCGGGGGAGTCGAGCGATAAGTTATGAGGAGCAAGAGCGGCAGGCGCCGTGCAACACGATCTCGTGCTCTGCGACCGCCAGCGGCACGCGCTCGCTGAGCTCGTCGATAGCGCGCTCCAGACCCTCGTCGGAGAACGGCATCACCACGCCGCAGCTGTCGCACACCAGGTGGTGGTGGTGCTCCCCTGCGGAGTCGTGCGCGCGCTCGTAGCGGACCATCGCCTGCCCGGTCTCCACCCGCGCCACCAGGCCCGCGCGCTCCAGCTCGTCGAGAATCCGGTAGACGCTCGCGCGGCTCACCCTGCGCCGCTCCACACCGAGCGCCTGCTCGATCTCCACGGCCGTCAGCGCGCACGTCTGTCCCTGCAGCAGCTCCAGCACCGCGCGGCGCGCGCCCCCGCGCTTGCGGCCCGCGGCGACCAGCACCGCCTCCGCGCGCGTGGCCCAAGTGTCGGTGGGGGAGCCCGTGGTCATACGACGATGGTAAGAGCGTAGAAGGCGAGCGCCGTGAGGATCACCGCACTGCCGGGAGGTAGCGAGGGCACCCAGTAGGCAAGGGCGAGCCCGGCCCACATCGCCCCGAGCGCGATCGACGCGGAGAGCGCCATGCCCCGGTAGGGGTTGGCCGTCAGCCGCAGCGCCGCCGCGGCCGGGGCCGCGAGCAGGCCGAGCAGCAGCAGCGCCCCGACCGCCTGCGTCGCCTCCGCCGCGTCGAGACCCAGCAGCACCAGGAACGCGAACCCCAGAGCGCGCACCGGGACTCCCCCCGCCACCGCGAGCGGAGCGTCGATCGAGGCGAACAGCAGCGGGCGCCCGATCGCCAGCACCGCCGCCACGATCGCCACGCCGAGCAGCGCCGCCAGCTGCGCCTCGCCGGCGGTGAGGCTGAAGATCGAGCCGAACAGCGTGCGCGCGGCGATCGTCCCGTTGGCCCCCGAGCCGCCCGCGTTGAAGAGGTCCAGGAAGAGCACTCCCACGCCGAGCACCCACACGAACACGATCCCGATCGTCACGTCGTCAGCGCGCGCCCGTCGGCTGGACGGGCCGATCGTCGCGAGCAGCAGCGCCACCGCCACCGTCGCCGCGAACAGCCCCACACGCAGGTCCAGCCCCGCCGCGGCCGCGGCCAGCGCTCCCGTGAACGCCACGTGGCTGAGCGCGTCCCCCGCGAACACCTGGACGCGCAGTACGACGAAGTACCCGATCACTCCGGTCGCCACCGCGATGCAGGAGCCCGCGAGCAGCGCGTCGCCGAGCAACCCTCCGAAGGGCATCAGCGGCCCCCCGCCGGGGAGGGGATCCGCGGCCCGGCGCCCCGCGCAACCTCCGGCGGTCCTCCGCGGGTGCCGCCCCGCCGCCGCCGGCCCCCGGG
>JBOGYA010000302.1:0-3601 GCA_050696515.1 Solirubrobacteraceae bacterium | reverse complement strand
GAGCTGCGGATCGCGCGGCGGCGCATCCAGGACGCCGACCAGATCCTGCGCGCGGAGACAGACGGCGAGCAGGGAGCCACCGACCTCGGCTACCGACGCACGCAGGAGGCGCGCGACCTGCTCGCGCACCTGCAGTCCTCCAGCCGCCCGCCGCTGTTGCGAGCGACGCTCGCGATCGCGCTCGCCGCACGCGACGAGGAGGAGCTGGAGGAGCGCGTGGAGGCGTGCCGCCGGGCGTACGGGGAGATCAGGCTGCACCGCCCGCTGGGCGACCAGCTGCGGCTCTTCTGCCAGCACCTCCCCGGGCAGCGCACGCGCGTGGCGGGCTACGACGACACGCTGACCACCGAGCAGGTGGCGGCGATGATGCCGACCGCCACGCACGAGGCGGGCTCCGCCACCGGCTTCTACCTTGGCTACACGCTCTCCGGGTCGGCGCGGCCGGTGCGCTTCAACCTCAGGGAGGGCTCCGAGCGCGACCGCAACACCACGATCCTCAGCATCGGGGCGCTCGGATCGGGCAAGACGACGCTCGACCAGAAGCTTAAGTACGAGGGCTTTCTGCTGGGCGCGCGCGTGATCGACTGCGACCCCAAGGGCGACCACCGCTTCCACCTGCTCGAGCAGGTCGCACCGCACGTGGAGTGCATCGCGCTGCGCCCCGACCCCGCGCTGCGCGGGGTGCTCGACCCGCTGCGCGTGGCCCCCGATCACCTGCGCCACGACACGGCCGTGTCGTTCCTGTGCGACCTGCTCCCGCTGCGCGCGGAGCCCGCCTGGGAGACCGCGGTGGTGGGCGCTGTGGACCGCGTGGTGCGCCGTGCGCGCGAGCCCACCTGCCTGGAGGTCGTGCGGGCGCTGCGCCAGGGCGACGAGATCGACGCGCAGGTCGCCAAGACACTGGAGGTGTACGCCCGCTCCGGGCTCACGCAGCTCGGCTTCGCCGACCCCAAGGTGCGGCTGCCGCCGGTCGGCCACCGCCAGGTCACGTACCTGCCGATCCGCGACCTCCCGAGCCCCGACCCCGGCGTGCCGCGTTCAGAGCACTCCCAGGCCGAGCGCGTGGGGGAGCAGATCGTGCGGCTGATCGCGATGTTCGCGATGCACCTGATGAGCACCGAGCGCGAGCGCCTGAAGCTGTTCAGCTTCGATGAGGGCTGGCGCCTGCTGCAGGACCCGATCGGCCGCACGCTGCTGGTGGCGCTGCAGCGCATGGGCCGCTCCGAGCTGGCGGTGCCGATCATCTCCACGCAGCTCGTCACCGACACGCTGCTCGGGGAGCGCGAGTCGCTGGAGAACCTGCTCGGTGCGACCTTCGTGTTCGGGATGCGCTCCGACGCGGAGGCCCGCCGCGCCCTGCAACTGCTGGGCCTCGATCCGGAGGACCGGCGGATGCGCCAAACGCTGCTGGAGCTCGACGCCGGCCGCTGCCTCTTCCGCGACCACCACGGGCGGGTCGAGGCGATCCAGGTCGACGTGGTCGTGCCCGCGCTGCTGCGCGCCTTCTCGACCACGCCCGAGCCGGCGCAGGCGCGTTGAGGGCGGCGGCCACAGCGGTCACCGGTGTGCTTGCGCTGGGACTGCTCGTGCCCGTGGGGGCGGGCGCTCACCTCGCGCCACGGGCGCCCACCGTCCCCCCGCTGGTGGGCGGCTCGGGCTCGGGTGCTCAGACGGGCGCCAGTGAAGGCGGGGGCGGCGACGCCTCGGCCTCCGCGCCCTCCAGCGGCGGCGACCCGCTGGTCGAAAACGGCCTCGGCAGCCCGCTCTGCGGCGAGGCGGGCGAACTGCCGCCCGCCGGCCAGCGCGACTGCGCGACCTCGGGCTTCGAGGCCGCCGGCGCGCCGACCGGCAACTACGCCCTGGACGTGCACATCGACACGGGGCTGTTCAGCGTCAACGTGCAGGAGCTGCTGCAGGACTACCTGGTGGAGCCGCTGTGGCTGGGCTTCGTGTGGGTCGTGCACGCAATGGTCGTCGCGCTGGAGTGGTGCTTCACGCTGGACCTGCTCGACAGCTCCGCGATGGCCGGCTTGGAGCGGGCGCTGCGCGCGACGCAGGCCTCGTTCACCGGGCCGTGGCTGGTGCTGGCGCTCGCGGTGGCGTCGCTGGCCGCGGCCTACAACGGCCTCGTGCGCCGCCGCGTCGCGGAGACGCTCGGCCAGGCGGCGCTGATGCTGGCGATGATGGCCGGCGGCCTGTGGGTGATCGCCGACCCCGCCGGCACCGTGGGCGCGCTCGGGCGGTGGGCCGACGAAGCGAGCGCGGGCACGCTCGGAGCGGTCGTGCAGGGGACCCCCGCCCACGCCACGCGGACGGTGGCGCAGAGCATGGGCGGGCTGTTCGCGGGCATCGTGGGCGCCCCCTGGTGCTACCTGGAGTTCGGCAACGTCAGCTGGTGCGAGGACCCCGCGCGCCTACAGACGCGGCTGCACGCCGCGGGCCTCAACATCGCCGCGATCGCGCAGGGCGCTGGCTGCGGGCGCCCCGAAGCGCCGGCGCCGGCCTGCCGGCTGGTGGAAGGCGAGCCGCCGCGGGCGCTCGCGCAGAGCGCCGCCCTGCTGCGCGCGGCTCACACCAACGGGGAGCTGTTCCTTGCGCTGCCCGCCAACCAGGCGGGGCGCAACTCGATCGAGGACGCGGGCTCGCTGCTGAGCGTGCTGTGCGGGGGCGCCGCCAGCGCCACGGACTGCCGCGGGCCCACCGCGGCAGAGGCGGAGTTCAGGATGCAGGGCGGGACCTACTCCCGGGTGGGGGGCCTGCTGCTGATCGCGATCGGCGCCCTCGGGGCGATCATGCTGCTCGGCTTTGTCGCGCTGCACCTGCTCGGCGCGGAGATCCTCAGCCTGCTCTACCTGCTGCTCGCGCCCGCCGCGGTAATCGCCCCCGCGCTCGGCGACGGCGGCCGCGCCGCGTTCCGGACGTGGGGGACGCGGCTGGTAGGCGCCGTCTGCTCGAAGCTGATCTTCTCCTTCCTGCTCGGCGTCGTGCTGCTGCTGACGCGCACCCTGATGGACCTCGACGCGCTCGGCTGGTGGACGCGCTGGCTGCTCCTCACCGTCCTGTGGTGGAGCGCCTACCGCCAGCGCCACCAGGCGCTCGGCTTCATCGCCGGCGAGCACCGCGGGCGGAGCTCCCAGCACCACTCGCTCACGCGGCGGGTGAAGGAGCAGCTCGAGGGGCGGGCGGGCTCCTTGGCTATGTGGCGCAAAGCGCAGTGGGTGCGCGGCAAGCTCTCGGGTCCCGCTCCGAGCGTGGAGCGCCGGCGGGCGCTCGAGCGCGTCGGCCGCCAGCGCGCGAAGACGACCGCCGGCGAGCAGGTGGCGCGGATGCTCGAGCGCGAGCACTGGGTGGCGAGCGCGCACACGGCCGCCGCCCCGCTGATCCAGAGCGAGCTCTCCGCCAAGCGCACCCAGCTGCAGCGGGTGCGCGGCGCCCGGGAGCAGGCGGCGGCCGCCGGCGACACTCGTAGGGCCACCCGTCTGGATTTCCGCGCGCAGCGCATCGAGGGCGAGATCGAGCGCGGGCAGCTCGCGCTGAACGAGGCGCGGCGCACCGTCGCCGAGGGCGAACGCGCCCAGCGGCACACCGGTCGCGCGTACAC
>JBOGYA010000301.1:0-3625 GCA_050696515.1 Solirubrobacteraceae bacterium | reverse complement strand
CGATGTAGCAGCCGTAGAAGGGTCCCACCCTGAGGTTGGTGAGCGGCCGCCGCACGCGCGAGCGCAGCTCATCGAGGCCGAGCTCCTCGACGAGCAGCCACAGGAAGTTCTTGTTGGTGAGGCCCTTCTCGTAGGAAAGTCCCTCGGGGGCGAGCGTGCGGTTGACGTGGGCGCGGTACTCCGCGCTCGCGTCCAGGCGCTCCTGGCACTCGCCCTGGGCGCCCTGGCAGGTGGAGCAGATGTTCATCATCAGCTCAGCGTCCGGCACCTGCTGGGCGAGCGCGAAGGTGCGCGCGTTGAGCGTGTCGGCGAGCTCCTGGTTGTGCTCAGCGATCACGCCGGCGCCGCAGCAGTTGGCGCGGTCGATCTCCACGAGCTCGATGTCGAGCAACGGCGCCACCTGCGCCATCGAGCCGTGCAGCTCGGGGGTGAAGCCGCGGCTGACGCAGCCGGGCCAGTAGGCGACCTTCATCGGCTTGGGCTCCCTTCCGCGGCTGCTCCCGCAGGATCGTTCTCGCCGCCGCCGGCATGCTCGGCGCCGTCCGCGCCCTTGCCGGCGGCCACGCCGACCGGTGTGGCGGCATCGTCCTCGTCCTCGCCGGAGACGTACAGGTTCAGCTCGTAGCGCTCGGGCCGGCTCTCGACGGTCTGGTAGATCCGCTGGACGGCCTGCAGATCGCTCTTGGGGAGCTTGTGGCCGAGGGCGATCAGCTTGAGGCTCATCTTCCCGCGCACGATCGCCTTGATGGCTGCGGGCAGCGAGGAGAGCAGCTCTTTGCCGGCCGCGGGGTGGAGCTTCCCGAACCACGAGTTGCCCCCGTAGGAGCGTGGCAGCAGCTCGGCCTCATGGTTGAGTCCGTAATCGCGCACGAGCGTCGTGAATGCCGCCTCGTGGCGCTTGCCGTTGTTGGCGTCCACGATGTGCTGGTCGGAGATCGCGATGCGGCGCAGGCGCATGATCTGGCCCATCGGGTTGACGTCCTTGGGGCAGGCCTCCACGCACTTGAAGCAGTGGGTGCAGTCGAAGATCCCCTGCGGGTCCTGGGCGAGGTCCTCCAGGCGCTCGCGCTGGCGGTCGTCGCGGGGGTCGCCGACGAAGCGGTAGGCCTTCGCCAGCGCGGCGGGGCCGATGAAGCCCGGGTCGACCTCCATCGCCAGGCAGTCCGACACGCACGCGCCGCACTGGATGCACGCCATCGACTGCGTGACGTCGACCATGCTCTCTTTCGGGACGACGTACTCGCGCTCGGGCACCGGCTGCTTGGCGAGCAGCCACGGAGTGACGCGCTGGATCTTCTTCCAGTGCACCGCGTCCATGTCCACGATCAGGTCCTTGATGACGGGCATGTTGCCCATCGGCTCGATCTCGATCACCCCGTCCTCGGCGGCGGCGCGGGCGTGGTCGAGGTGGGTGTGGCAGGCGAGGCCGGGTTCGCCGTTGATGCGCACCCCGCAGGAGCCGCAGATCGCGGCGCGGCAGGAGCAGCGAATCCCGATCGAGCCGTCGAAGCGCGCCTTGGCCTGCAGGATGCCCTCGAGCACCGAGCGGTGGGGCTCGAGCTCGATCGTGTGCTCGTCCCAGTAGGGGGCCTCGCCGGACTCCGGGTCGTAGCGGCGCACCCGCAGCTTGAACTGCTCCGGCGGACGGTGGGCTTCAGCCATCGGCGAGTCGCCTCCCCATGCGGTGGACACGTTCACGGCGCATCAGTACTTCCTCTCCTCGGGCTGCCACTGGGTGATCGTGACGGGCGAATAGCTCACTGCCGGTCCATCGGGGCCGGCAGTGATGTCGATGTGCTTGAGCCACTCCTCATCATTGCGCTCCGGGAAGTCGGTGCGGAACTGCGCGCCGCGGGACTCCTTGCGCTCGATCGCCCCCACCACCGTCGCCTCCGCGCAGTCGAGCATGTAGCCGAGCTCGATCGCGCCGAGCACGTCCTGGTTGAAGACGGTGCCGCGGTCGTCGATGTAGGCGCTCTGCGCCTCCTCCTGCAGGCGCTTGACGACCCCAAGCGCCTGCTCCAAGCCCCGCTGGTCGCGGTAGACGGCGACGTGCTGGTTCATCGTCTCGCCGAGCTCCCGCTTGATCTCCGAGATCCGTCGTCCGGACCGATCGCGCGCGATGATCCCGTCGATCGTCGCGACGTCGTCGGTGAGCTGCCCGTTCGAAGCGGTGGGCATCGACATGCTCTGCGCGCGCGCGGCCGCGTGCTCGCCGGCGCGCCGGCCGAAGATCAGCGTGTCGAGCAGCGAGTTGGCGCCGAGGCGGTTGCCGCCGTGGACGGAGACGCAGGCCACCTCACCCGCGGCGTAGAGCCCCTCGATCGGGGTGGCGCCGTTGACGTCGGTCTTCACCCCGCCCATGATGTAGTGCTGGCCGGGGCGGATCATGATCGGTTCGCGCGTGATGTCCACGCCGGCGAAGTCCTTGCCGATGTTGACGATCTCACGCAGCGCCTCCAGGGTGCGCTTGCGCGGGACCTTGGTGATGTCGAGCCAGATGCCCGAGCCGTCGGGGCCGACGCCGCGGCCCTCGAGGATCTCGGTCTGCTCGGCACGCGAGACCACATCGCGGGAGGCGAGGTCCAGCTTGTTGGGGGCGTACTTCTCCATGAAGCGCTCGCCCTCGGAGTTCAGCAGCACGGCGCCCTCCCCGCGCGCGCCCTCGGTGATCAGCAGGCCGTTCTCGACGAGCGTCGTGGGGTGGTACTGGACCATCTCCATGTCCATCAGCGGGGCGCCGAGGCGGTATGCCTGGGCGATGCCGTCGCCGGTGACGATCAGGGCGTTGGTGGTCGGGCTGTACACCTGCCCGGCGCCGCCGCAGGCGAGGATCGTGTTCTTAGCCTGGAAGATCTCCATGCGCCCCGAGCGCACGTCGCGCGCGATCACCCCGCAGCAGCGGCCGTCCGCGTCGCGCAGCAGCGAGGTGACGAACCACTCCTCGAAGCGCTCGACCGTTTCGTGGTGGCGCAGCAGCTGCTCGTAGAGCACGTGCAGGATCGCCTGGCCGGTGATGTCGGCGACGTAGGCGGTGCGCTTCATCGAGGCGCCCCCGAAGGCGCGCAGGTCGAGCAGGCCGGCCTCGTTGCGGTGGAAGGTGACGCCGATGTGCTCCAGGTGCATGACCTCGTGGGGGGCCTCGGAGCACATGATCTCGATCGCGTCCTGGTCGCCGAGGAAGTCCGAGCCCTTGACGGTGTCGTAGGCGTGCGAGTGCCAGTCGTCCTCGACGGAGATCGCCGCGTTGATCCCGCCGGCGGCGGCCACCGAGTGCGAGCGCACGGGGTGGACCTTGCTCATGATCGCGACGCTGGAGCCTGTCTGGGCGGCGGCGAGAGCGGCGCGCTGACCCGCCAAGCCCGCGCCGATGATGAGGACGTCATGTGATGGCATGGGCCGTGACTCTATAAGGACCAATCCTCCCGGGGCCTGTCGCTCCTCCGAAGCGAACTCTCGAGCCTGGGATCCAAGGTTTACCTAAACGTGGCAGTGGCTGCGGGGCGCAGCGCCTGGCGAACCTGCGCCAGCGTGACCACGCCTTGGAGTACGCCATCCTTGTCGACCGCGACCATCGCTCCCAGACGGCCGAGCCCCTCGGAGCCGAGCAGCGATTCAAGCGGGG
>JBOGYA010000300.1:0-3626 GCA_050696515.1 Solirubrobacteraceae bacterium | reverse complement strand
CGCCGGAGAAGCCGAGGCCCCGCCCGGATGTGTACTTGGAGATCAGCCCGTTCACCGTGGCCAGCGGGAGGTGGCGCAGCGCCGCAACGCGGTGGGCCTGGATCCAGGCGTTCGCCTGCGAGATTTCGGGGTCGAGACCCGAGGCCGAGGTGTTGACCGCGTCGACTGGGATCTTCGCCACGGTCAGCCTGGGGTCGTACGGCCTGTTCAGTTCGAGGTACGCCTTGATGTTTTCTTCGTCCGCTTCCCTGGTCTTCACGCTGTTGGGCCCTTTATTGGAGAACGTGCTCGCGGCGGCGTTGTCCGCCCCGCCTTCGGTGGCCGACGGGCGCGACTGGAAGTAGCGCGGGTCCGGTTCGGTGACGAGTGCTTCTTCCTTTTCCTCCGGCTTGCCGTTCTTGCCGATCACCGGGGACGCGAAGCTCTGGCCGATGATCCTCGATCCAACCAGCTTCCCGTTCAGGTGGATCTGCTGCCCGTTCGCGTTGCCCGGGAACGCGACCTGGCCGATGCCGGTGATCGCGAGCGGGTACACGAGCCCGAGCAGGATCGTGAACACAACGATGCCGATGGCGGAGGTAACGATGTCGCGTTTCATCTCAGGCGCTCGCTAGTAGAGATGTCCGGTCAGGCCCTGCACGATCGGGCCGAGCAGCAGGGCGGGGAAGAACGTGAGCGCGCCGACGAGCACGATCACGCCGATCAGCAGCACCACGAACGTGGGGTTGTCGGTGCGCATCGTGCCGAGGCCCGCGGGGGTGACGCGCTTGCCGGCCAGCGCGCCCGCGACCGCCAGGGCGAAGAGGATCGGCGCGTAGCGCGCGAAGATCATGTCGAAGCCGCCGAGCAGGTCGGCGAACTTGATCCCGTGGGCGCCCGCGTTGCCGGCAGCGGGCTGGATGTAGCCGGTGTAGCCGGCGAACGCCGAGCCGTTGTTGTTGGCCTGCTAGAGGTAGGCGTAGAAGGTCTCGGAGAAGCCCTGTGGCGTGTTGCCGCCCACCTTCGACAGTGCCCCTTCGGAGATCGACTTGCGCCCGGCGCCGCTCGCGGTCGCCAGCGCCGTGCAGAACAGCGCTGCCAGCGGGGTGATCAGGATGCCGAGTCCCGCGAGCTTGATCTCACGCGCCTCGAGCTTCTTGCCCAGCCACTCCGGTGTGCGCCCCACCATCAGGCCGCCGATGAACACCGCCAGCAGCACGTACAGCAGGATCGAGTACAGCCCGGTGCCGACGCCGCCGAAGATCACCTCGCTGGCCGACAGGTTCGCGAACGGCACCGCCCCGCCGATCCCGGTGAACGACTCGATCGCGCTGTTCACCGCGCCGCACGAGGTGACGGTCGTGACCACGTCGAACAGCGCCGAGCCCGCGATCCCGAAGCGCTGCTCCTTGCCTTCCATGTTGCCCCCGGTGGAGCCCGCGATCACGTGGGTGTTCAGACCCGCCGCGTGCTGCGCCGGCGAGCCGTGCGCCTCGGCGACGTAGGCGACCGTCACGGCGCCGAGGAACATCACCATCATCGTCGCGTAGATCGCGAACCCCTGACGGCGGTTGCCCGTCATCCGCCCGTACATGAACACCAACGCCGCCGGGATCGCCAGCACCAGCAGCATCACGAAGAAGTTGGTGAACGCCGTCGGGTTCTCGAACGGGTGCGCGGAGTTCGTGTTGAAGAAGCCGCCCCCGTTCGTGCCCAGCAGCTTGATCGCCTCCTGCGAGGCGACCGGCCCCATCGCGATCGTCTGCGTGAGACCTGTGATCGTGTGGGCCGTCAGGTAGGTCGAGAGGTTGGCGATCACGCCCTGGGAGACGAGCACGAGCGCGCCGATCACGGAGATCGGCAGCAGGAGGTAGAGGATCGTGCGGACGATGTCCTGCCAGAAGTTGCCGATGCTCTTGCCGGTGCGCCCGACGATCCCGCGCACCAGCGCGGCCGCGACGACGATGCCCACGCCGGCCGAAAGGAAGTTCTGCACCGTCAGCCCCAACATCTGGCTGAAGTAGCTCATCGTCGTCTCGCCGCCGTAGTACTGCCAGTTCGTGTTCGTCAGGAACGACGAGGTCGTGTTGAACGTCACGTCCCACGTGCCCGATTTGTAACCCAGCGGGTTGAGCGCGTGGGGGACCCACGGGGCGTTCTGCGTGCGCAGGATCAGGTACAGCAGCAGCCACCCCGCGAGCGAGAACACGATCAGGCTTTTCGCATACGCCTTCCAATCCTGCTCGCGCTTGGGGTTCACCCGCAGAACCGCATAGAGCAGCCGCTCCGGTCCCGCGAGCAGTGGTGTCAGGAATACCCGCTGGCCGGTGTACACGCCCGCCATATAGCGGCCGAGCGGCATCGCGAGCGCCGTCAGCAGGATCGCGAACAGCGCGATCGTCAGCCAGCCAGCGAAGGTCATGGCTTAGAGGTTCTCCCCGCGGATCAGCGCATAAAAGAGGTAGGCGATGATCAGCACCGACACGACCAGCCCGAAGAAGTCCGCGCCGCTCATGTGCGCGACGAACGCGCCGAGGGGAGGCGCGCTCATATGCGATCGACCCCCTCGATGATCGCGAGCAGGATCGCGAACATCGCGATCCCGATCAACACCGCCACCACGTCCATGCGTTCACTATCCCCGCTGCGCCATCACGGCCGCGTGACGATTCACCCTCTGCGCATTACGATTTCGTTACGAAAACCGGTACCCCACGCCCGGGTCGGTGAGGATGTACCGCGGCCCCCCCTGCGGCTCGATCTTCGCGCGCAGGCGCGCGATGTGCGTGCGCAGCGCCTGCACGTCGTCCACGTACCCCGGCCCCCACACCTCCGCCAGCAGTGCCCTGTGCGTCAGCAGCCGCCCGCGGTTCTGCGCCAGCACCCGCAGCAGCTCGAACTCGATCGGAGTGAGGTGGACAGGCTCACCCTCGCGGCGTACCGCGTGCGCCGCCAGGTCCACCTCCAGGCCGTCCGCCGCGATCGTCGGCTGGTCGTCGGCGCCCTCGCTGCGGCGCAGCGCCGCCCGCAGCCGCGCCACCAGCTCGCGCGCCCCGAACGGCTTGGTGATGTAGTCGTCCGCCCCCGCCTCCAACGCCCTCACCTTCTGCTCCTCCTCCCCCACCGCCGAGAGCACGAGGATCGGCATGGCGCTCCACTCCCGCAGGCTGCGCGTCACGTCCACACCGTCGCCCCCCGGCAGCACCAGGTCCACGATCGCCGCCCGCGGCGCCCGCACCGCCGCGAGGTCCAGCGCCTCCGGGGCGCTCTGCGCGCTCAACACCTCGAAGCCCGCCTCCCGCAGCACCACCTTCAGCGCCCTGAGGATCTGCAGCTCGTCGTCGACCACCAGCACCAGCGGTTTCGCGGGGGCCGGCGTGGACACCGGCGCAACAGTGGGGGCGGAGGCCGATGCCGACCTGGGCTCAGCCGCCGATGGGGACGCCGGCGTGGAAGCGGGAGCGGAGGCCGATGCCGACCGGGGCTCAGCCGCCATCCGCCCGTGCCCCCGACGCCGCCGCGGTGGCCGCCGGCGCGCTGCGCTCCAGCGGCAGCTCGAACACGAACGTCGCCCCCTGCCCCGGCAGCGACTCCACGTGCAGCGAGCCCCCGTTCGCTTCGATGAAGCCGCGTGCGATCGCGAGGCC
>JBOGYA010000299.1:0-3644 GCA_050696515.1 Solirubrobacteraceae bacterium | reverse complement strand
GCTCTGAGCCGAGCACCTGGTCGCGGAAAGCTTCCCCCCGGTAGTAGACCTGGTTGATCGCGTGGCTCACCGACAGGCCGAGCTCGGCGGCCTTGGCGATCTGCTCGTCGCGGGCGAGGGCGAAGTGCTCGATACGGTGGGACGCTCGCGCGGGGGGGTCCTCGGAGAGGATCGCCTCGTAACAGCGCAACACCTGCTCGATGGCGCGGTCTCCGGTGGCGTGTACCACCAGCTGCCACCCCGCGCGGTGCCACACGCGCATCGCCTCGCGCAACTCGGCCTCCTCGTGGTTGAGCCTCCCGGCCCCGAGCCCGTTCAGGTAGGGCTCGCCGAGCGCCGCCCCAAAATCCTCGATGGAGCCGTCCGTCCAGTAGGCGATCCCGACCACGTCGTAGCGCTCGTCGCCGCCACCGGGAGCGGCCCCGAGCGAGCTGGCGAGCTCGGGCGTGAGCGCCCCGCGCACCCGGACAGGGGCGTCGGGAGCGCGGGCGAGCGAGCGCAGCAGCTCGTGCTCGGCCGCCCCCGCGAGCAGGCCGATCGCGGGGTCGTAGACGGTGGTGCAGCCGCGCATAGCGCACTCGCGCAGCGCGCGGGCGCCCAGCTCCGCGACCCGCTCAGGAGCGCTTGCGAAGAGGCCGGCCCCGTCCGCGCCGAGGCCGGCGGCGGCCAGCGCGCCCGCCAGCACACGCACGTGAGGCTCCACGAACCCGGGCAGCACCGCGTGCCCTTGCAGGTCCACGATCTCGGTGCCGGGGGTGTAGTGGCGTTTGACCTCCGTGAGAGACCCCACCTCGAGGATCGTGGAGCCGCGGATCGCAAGCGCCTCGCCGACCGGGTTGGCGTCGTCCACCGTGAGGATCGGCCCGCCGCGTAAGATCACCGCGCGCTCGGGATCGGACGCGCGCGCGAACCCCGTGCCATCGGTGGGCGCCACCGCGGGGGCGTACGCAGGGACCGTCAGATTGCCCAGCACGCCATCCGCGAGCGCAGCGATGCCAGGGCAGCGCGCGACGCGCATCGTTGGAGCACCTCTTCCGTGAGCCAGTCTGCCAGGGGTGCCCAACAATACCGTGCAACGGGTTACACAACCTCGCCCGCGGGGGGTGAGCGCTCGTCTCCTACGCTCCATGCTGCTTATGCGTCCGCACCCCCGTCTTCGGCTCACTCCCGGCGCAAGACTCACGCGCATCGCCGCCACGCTCGCCACCGCGCTCGCCACGACGACGCTGGCGCTCACTGCACTGGGGTGCTCCTCCTCGGCCGGGCCCGGCGGCGGCGCGGGGGGCGCCACCACTGAAGCGACCTCGGCGGGCGCCTTGTCGGCGACCGGGTTCGACGGGGCGCTGCTGCCGGGCAACCTGCGCCCGCGCGAGTTCACGCTTACCGACCAGTACGGGCGGCGCGTCTCCTTGCACGACTTCCGCGGGCGGGTGACGATCCTCACGTTCCTATACACCGCCTCGAGGACCACCGCCCCGCTGATCGCCCAGCAGGTCAGGGGCGCGCTGGACGAACTGCCCCGCGACGTGCCCGCGCTCGCGGTCAGCGTCGACCCCGCTGGGGACACGCCCGCGCGCATACGGGCGTTCCTGCGCAGGAACTCGCTGACCGGGCGCCTGCGGTACCTCACGGGCACCCCCGCCCAGCTGCGCGCGGCGTGGCGCGCGTACGCGGTCGTTCCCGCCAGCGCCGGCGCGGCCGCCTACGAACGGGGCGCGTTCGTGGTGCTGCTCGACAGGGCCGGCGCGGAGCGCGTGGACTTCCCCCTGGAAGAGCTCACCCCCGAAGCGCTTGCGCACGACGTCCGCAGGTTGCAGAGTAAATGACGACCCCTGATATCCTACCGAGGAGGTAGGTATTCGAGCTATGATGTTCTCAACCAAGGCCGAGTACGGCGTGCGCGTGATGGTCGCCCTGGCACAGCGGGCGGCGCAGAGCCCTACGGGCGAGGAGCCGGTGGTGCCGCTCGCGGAGATCGCCGAGTGCGACGGGCTGCCGCTGGCCTACCTCGAGCACCTCGTGGCGCGGCTGCGCAAGGCGGGGCTGATCGACAGCCGGCGGGGCTCGCGCGGGGGGTACATGCTCGCGCGCGCGCCGGAGGAGATCACGATGGCCGAGGTGGTGGAGGCGCTCGAGGGGTCGATTGCGCCGATCGAGTGCATCTCCCAGAACGCGGACGGGAGCATCGTGTGCTCGCGCGAGTCCGACCCTACCCACGTGTGCCCAACCAAGCTGCTGTGGACACGGGTGCGCTTTGCGATCGTGAGCACCCTGATGCAGACCACACTCGCCGACCTGTCAGCCGCGAGGCCGCCGGCGTCCCCGAGGGAGCTGCCGCTCGCCCCTCCCACGCCCGTGGCGAAGCGCCCCGCAGCCGAACCGTTGCCGACAACCGCCTGACCCGAAGGAGACCATGGCTGACCTGGAGATACGGAACCTGCACGTGCGCATCGAGGAGCGCGAGATCCTCAAAGGCGTCGATCTGACCATCGACCGGGGGGAGGTACACGCGCTGATGGGCCCCAACGGGTCGGGCAAGTCGACGCTCGCGAACACCCTGATGGGGCACCCCGCGTACGAGGTGACCGAGGGGTCGATCCGCTTCAAGGGCGAGGAGCTGACGGAGGCCGAGCCGCACGACCGCGCGAAGGCGGGGCTGTTCCTGGCCTTCCAGTACCCGGTGGCGATCCCGGGGGTGTCGGTGGCGAACTTCCTGCGCATGGCGATCAACGCCAAGCGCGAGGAGCCGATCCAGGTGAAGGAGTTCCGGGGCGAGCTGCAGCACGCGATCGAGCTGCTCGACGTGGACCGCTCGTTCACCTCGCGCCACCTCAACGACGGCTTCTCCGGCGGGGAGAAGAAGCGCGCGGAGATCCTGCAGATGGCGATGCTCAAACCGGACGTGGCGATCCTCGACGAGACCGACTCGGGCCTCGACATCGACGCGCTGCGCACGGTGGCGGAGGGCGTCGAGAAGCTGCACTCAGAGCAGGGCCTCGGGGCCCTGATCATCACCCACTACCAGCGCATCCTGCACTACATCGCGCCCCAGTTCGTGCACGTGATGCTCGACGGGCGGATCGCGCTGGAGGGCGGGGTCGAGCTGGTGGAGCGCCTGGAGCGCGAGGGGTACGACCAGATCCGCCAGGAGTATGGCTCGCCGAACGGGAACGGGCATGGCTGAGGCGGGCGCGCCGGCGGGCGCGACACAGGGCGCGAACGGCGGGGGCACCACCGATGGCGGGGTCGCGGTCAAGGCCGGGCGCCACCGCGAGGCGACGCTCTACCACGCGCTGCACGGCGCCGGGACCGGCGACGGCCGCACGCTCGAGCAGCTGCGGGAGGCGGCGCTGAGGGTGTACGAGTCCCAGGAGCTGCCGGTGTGGCGGCGCTCGGGCTTCTGGACGACGAGCTTCGAGGGGCTCGACCTCGACGCGCTGGAGGTGCGCCACCACGCCCCACCACGCGCGCGCGCCACGGACGCAAGCACCGGCGCCGGCACCGGCGAGCCCGCCGCGGAGGCCCTTCCGAAGATCGTGCGCGACACCCTCCCCGAGCGCCCGCGCGCGGGGCGCATCGTGCAGCGCGACGGGACGGTGGTGAGCGTGGAGCTCGACGCGGGGCTGGCGGAGCGCGGGGTGGTC
>JBOGYA010000298.1:0-3647 GCA_050696515.1 Solirubrobacteraceae bacterium | reverse complement strand
CGGCCGATCGAGGAGGACCCGGCTGGAGAGCCCGCGGGGGACGGCGCTCCGGCTCGGAGGATCCTTGTCAGTGCGCGCCGGAGCGCCGCGCGGTCCGAGCCGGCGGTCGCCGCCCTGCAGCGAGCGTGGATGAGCCGGCAGCGGGCCGGCGCGGTCGCGCGGCGCCCGGTGGCGCGGCGCTCGCCGGGCTCGCGGGCGGACTCGCGCTCCTTCGAAGCGACCCCCGCGGGGGTCAGGCACTTCGAGCGGTGGCTGCTGAGCTCCTCCACGGCGCCTCCGCTGCGCGACGAGCTGCACATGAAGGTGGCGCTCTGCCAGCCCCAGAACCTGCCGCGCCTGGTGGAGCTGGTGTATGGGCAAGAGCTGGTGTGCCTCGCCCGCGTGCAGGAGCTCAAGCGCTCCTTCGAGCGCGCGCGCCCGCCGGCGCCGACCAGGTGGTCGGGACTGGTGCTCGTGCACATCAGAGACGCCGAGCTCTCCTTCTGGGATGCGCGGCTGACGTGGCTGCAGGGCGTGCGGGAGTCCCTGGAAGGGATGCACGCCGAATACGAGCGCGCCACCCGGGGACGTACGGGCGGCTGACGATGGCCCCCCTGCTCTCGCTCAAAGCCCTCAGCAAGAGCTACTGGCGCGGGGATTCGGAGGTCAGAGTCCTCAGGGACGTGTCGCTGGACGTGAGGGCGGGCGAGTTCACGGCGGTGTGGGGCACACGCGGCTCGGGCAAGACGACTCTGCTGAAGCTCGCGGCCCGCTTGGAGCGGCCGGACAGCGGCATGGTGTGCTTCAACGGGGTCGATCTCGCGAGCTTCTCCGAGGCCCAGCATGCGCGGCTGATGCTCGAGCGGATCGGCTGGGTGCGGCGCACGGGGCCGAAGAGCGACCTGCGAATGCTCGACTACGTGGCGCTGCCGCTGCTGGTCGAGCACGGCCGCCGTCAGGCGTATGCGCGCGCGGGGGAGGCGATCGAGCGGGTGGGGGTCTCCGCGCACGCCCGCCAGCGGTGGGGCAGCCTGTGCGACGGCGAGCGCGCGTTGATCGGCATCGCCCACGGGATCGCGCGCGCGCCACGGTTGCTGCTGGTGGACGATCCGACCGCCAACCTCGATGTCTGCGAGCGCGAGCGGGTCACGGAGCTGTTGCGCTCGCTGGCGGAGGAGGAAGCGCTCGCGGTGCTGATGACCATCCCGGACATGCCGGCGGCGATGCGCGCCCATCAGGTCGCCTCGCTCGGCGCGGGCCGGCTGGCGAGGGCCTCCGATCCGCCGCAGCCGCCGCCGGCAGGGGAGGCCGAGCCGGGCCAGGTGATCCACCTGCACGGCAGGCAGCAGTCGGTGTGATGCCCGCGCCGCGCGAGCCGGTCGGTGACATCTCGCCGAGCCGCGCCCACGCGGGGGAGTCGGGCGATGCTTGAGCTGCGCGATCTGGTCAAGCACTACCGGCTGGGAGAAGACGAGGAGCCGGTGCGAGCGGTGGACGGGGTGGCGATGTCGGTGGCGGCGGGTGAGATGGTCGCGCTGTACGGGCCGAGCGGCTCGGGCAAGACGACCCTGCTGATGCTGATCGCCGCGCTGTTGCGCCCGGACAGCGGGCGGGTGTTCGTGGGGGGGCGCGAGATATCGGCGCTCTCGGAGCGGGAGTGCTCCCAGTACAGGCTGCGCGAGCTCGGGTTCGTGCGCCAGTCGATCAACCTGAGCCCGGGCGTGAGCGCGCTCGACAATGCCGCGCTGAAGCTGCTGGGAACCGGCCTCAGCCCCCGCGAGGCTCGCCGCCACGTGAGCCCGCTGCTGGAGCAGCTGGGGCTCGGCGAGCGCCTGCGTCACCGAGCGGAGCAGCTGTCGATGGGGGAGCGCCAGCGGGTGATGGTCGCGCGGGCGCTCTCGACCGACCCCAAGCTGGTGCTCGCCGACGAGCCCACGGGCAGTCTGGACTCGCGGCGCAGCCGCGAGGTGCTCGAGCTGCTGAGGAGCATCTGCCACGAGCGCCGGGTGGCGACGCTGCTCGTCACTCACGACCCCCAGGCGGCGGGCTACGCCGATCGCGTGCACACCCTGCGCGATGGGCGGTTCGAGGATCGCGTGCCCGAGCCCCTGCCCGTCTCGCTCGATGCCTCCTGATCAGGGCAGCGTCGGGTCAAGCCAACAGGCTCGGCTCGAGGCCCAGCGTGCGGGGGAGCTTGTGCCCCCTCGCTCCGCGCTCGCGGTGTGCTCCCTGGGAGACGGCATCCCTCCCAGCCCGGACCCGTCGCGGCGGCGATGAGGCTGCGCAACGTCATCCTGCTCTACCGCGTACGCCTGCGCGCGCGACTCGTGCAGGAGCTGTTCGCCGTCATGGGGATAGCCGTGGGGGTCGCGCTCCTGTTCGCTTCCCAGATCGCGAGCACCAGCTTGGACGGCTCGGTGCAGCAGTTGGTCAGCTCGGTCGTGGGCGACATGCGCCTGCAGCTGGCCGCGCGCAGCCCTCAGGGCTTCGACGAGCGCCTGCTCGGTGAGGTGCAGCGCCTTCCCGGCGTGCAGTCGGCGGTGCCCGAGCTGGAAGTCAATGTCGATGTGATCGGGCCGAAGGGCGAGCAGGCGATCGACCTGTTCAGCACCGACCCGCGCTTCGCGCGCCTCGGCGGGCCGTTGCTGCGCCGCTTCACCGCCGCGCAGATCGAACACCAGCAGGCCTTTGCCCTGCCGCTGCCGATCGCGAGCTCGCTCGGCCTGGCGTCGCTGCAGTCCGTGGAGCTTCAGGTCGGCGCCCACATCAAGCAGGCGTTCCTCGGCGCGGAGCTGCTCGAAAGCGAAATTGGCCCGCTGGTCAACAGCCCGGTCGCGATCGCGCCGATCGCCTACACACAGCAGCTGGCCGGGCTGCAGGGGCGCTTGACCAGCATCTTCGTGCGGCCTTACCCGGGGCGCGACAGCGAGGCCCGCGCCGGCTTGCTGCGCCTGGCCGCCGGTCGCCTCAACGTCCAGCCGGCCGACCACGATCCGATGCTCTTCCGCCAGGCGGCGGGGCCGGAGAACCAGTCGGCGCTGCTGTTCTCCGCGATCAGCGCGCTGGTCGGCTTCCTGTTCGCGTTCAACGCGATGCTGCTCACCGTGCCCCAGCGCCGGAGCCTGGTCGAAGACCTGCGCTTGGACGGCTACGCCCGCCGGATGGTCCTCGAGATCCTGATGTTCGACGCGCTCATCCTCGGCGTTGTCGCCTCGCTGCTCGGGCTGGCGCTCGGGGACCTGCTCTCGCTCGCGCTCTTCGGTGGGAACCCGGGTTACCTCGTCTTCGCGTTTGCGCCCGGCTCGCTGCGGATCGTCACCTGGCAGAGCGTCGCGATCGCCGCGGGCGGAGGGCTGCTGGCGGCGCTCGTCGGCGTGCTGGCGCCGCTGCGGGCGGACGTGTTCTCGCGCCTGGAGCTGCGAGCGCGGGCGAGGCGCTCCACTCCCGGCGCCGGCGCCGCGGCGCTGCTCGGTGGGATGGCGTGCCTCGCGCTCACCACGCTCATCCTCGTGATCGCGCCACAGGAGGCGATCGTGGGAATCTCGAGTCTGATCGTCGCGCTGCTGCTGCTGCTGCCATCGCTGATCTGCGTGGCGGTCGGCGCGTTCGACCGCCTCCAGCGCTCGATCGGCGGTGCGGCTGCGCAGCTGGCCGTGGTCGAGCTCTCC
>JBOGYA010000297.1:0-3673 GCA_050696515.1 Solirubrobacteraceae bacterium | reverse complement strand
CTGGCGCAGATCGCGCAGCGCACCACGTTCAGCGCGTGCCTGTCGATCCCCACGCTCGACGAGCGGGCGTGGCGCGCAACCGAGCCGCACACCCCCAACCCGCGCGCCCGCCTGGAGGCGGTCGCCGAGCTGAACCGCGCCGGCATCCCCACCGGGGTGCTGATCGCGCCGCTGATGCCCGGGATCAACGACGCCCCCCACCAGCTCGAGCCGCTGCTGCAGGGGGCGCTCGACGCCGGCGCGCAGAGCGTCGGCGGCGTGGCGCTGCACCTGCGCGGCGAGGTCAAAGAGGTGTTCATGGACTGGCTGCGCACGCAGCGCCCCGACCTGGTGGAGCGCTACGGCGAGCTGTACCGGCGCGGCGCCTACGCGCCCCCCGAGGAACGCGCGCGCCTGGCCGGGCTGGTGCGCCAGCGCGCCCCCGGCCACAGTGGGGTCAGACGGTCTGAGCTCCCCTCCGCCCCGACCGCCGCGCCCACCAAACCGGCCTTCTCCCAGCAGAGCCTGTTCTGAGACCGCGAGGCAGACGAGCTACTCGACCTGTTCGAAAACCCCGTCTGGGTGGTTTGTTAGACCTCACGTGTGGCCACAGAAGAAACGCCGCCAGCAGCCGCCAACGTCTCCGCCAACGTTGCGCTACTGGACGACTTTATCCAGACCGACTACGACGCAGCCGTGCACGACGCGCGTGGCCTCTCCACCCGGGCGGCGGGGCTGCTGGCGGCCAATGCCGGCGTGCTCACAATCGCAGCCACGATCGCGCCGAGCGTCAGGGACGCGGGCGACGCGGGCCACAAAGCGGTTGAGATCGCAGCTGTGTTGGCGGTCCTCTCAATCGTCATCGCGATCCTTGGAGCCCTACCGAGGCCCACGCTCGCGATCTCGATCACGGGCCTGAGCAGGCTCCTGGCTCCCGAGGCCCTCGAACAAGATCCGCTCAACCTGCGCGGTGAGCTGCTAACGACACGTACGCAGGAGTTGGCCCGCCTGAGGGCTGTGATCGCACGTGCGACACTGGTGCTCCAGCTCGCCACGATCTGCTTGATCTTGGCGCTCGCGGGGCTGGCGTCCGCCGTGAGCCTGGTAGTTGCCGAACCATCGCACCCCGACGCTACTCACGTGGTGGTCGATTCGCTCTGCGCGCAGCCACCGTCTGGCCGAGGGCATACCGCCACTCCCGCTCCCGAGCAGGTAGCCGGCACGACATGCCAACTGCTCGTCAAGGTGGATCGGCCCCGGCACACTCGCCATCGGCATCGTCGTGCTCAGTGTGAGCATGTTCGTGTACGACACGCCCGGTGGCATATGTGCCATCATTAGGTCTATATGCGCGTTCCGGTCTTCAAATCTAGGTCCGCTGACCGCTCGGCAGAGAGGTCCATTCGGTCTGTGTCGCCGTTTTCCGCACCCGAGCTCGTTGACGTCTTTCATCCCGGCAGCGACGAGCGCGCCGCGCTCAAGAGCATCAGCGAGAACCCGCCGGACATCGCCGCCAACGTGCGTGCCGCCCGCGCACGCGCTGCCGCCCAGCGGTAGGCCCTCACCGGCCTTGACGCCCCATCGAGGCTCCCGGCACGGTTGAGGCTCCGGCGCGATCGAGGCTGTCCCGCAAGCGGTACCGCGCGTTGGCCCGCCACAGATAGACCAACGTGCCCAACCCCAGGATGATCGGGAGGAGGTGTGGCCAGTGGACCTCGAGCGCCGTCAGCAGCGTGGCGCCAAATCCTCTGCCGCCCACGGTGTGCACTGCGGACCGCAAGGCGGCGGGGGAGCACAACCAGTGCGACCAGGCGGGGGCACTGCTGCCCCAGGAGAGAGTCAGGAGGGACTCCAGCACGACGGCCACGGCGGCGAGGGCCAGCGTGAAGGAGAGGGCCGACCTACGCAGCAGAGTCATCCCGCTCACCATCAGACTCAGCTTCCGCGGGGACATCAGGGCCACCCCCCGAGTCGGTTTGCGGGAGGGCTTGGCGGACGGCCTCGACCGCCGTGGCGCCGGCGATGCGCAGCGACTCGGTCGAGCGCATGGCGCGGCTGAAGACGAAGGCGCCCTCCAGGAGGCAGAGCATGGCAAGCGCCAGCTCGCGCGAGCGCTCCCGGGGGATGCCGGCGAAGGCGAAGTACTGGGTGGCGCCGTCGATCCATTCCGTGAAGACCTCGGCCGTGGCCTCGCGCAGGGGCTCGTTTGTGCTGGCGACCTCCAGGGCCACGGTGGCGATGGGGCAGGCGTCGGCGTAGTCGGTTTCGCGCAGCGTCTCGGCGGCGCCGGAGAAGAAGTCGCCCACCGCGGTGAGGACGTCGGGCGCCTGCAGGGCGATGGCGGCGAAGAGCTGCGTGTAGAGCCGACCGGAGGTCCGGATGACCTCGCAGCCGAGAGCCTCCTTGCCGCCGGGGAAGAAGTGGTAGAGCGAGCCGAACGGCGCGGCGGCCTCGGCCGCTATCTGCTTCATGCCGGTGCCCATGTACCCCTGGCGGCGGAAGAGCTCGGCCGTGGTGTCGAGGATGCGGTCCTTGGTGTCGCTGGGCATGGCTCGGGGGGCGGCTCTAGAAGCGCGGGACAGGCTGTGGAGAGGCCCATCGCTTGCGCCCAACTCCTCTTTCTGGAAGAGTACCTTTTCTAGAACGATCTATCAACTAGACGTAGGAGGCCACCGTGGAAACGGACGACGAGCGACGCGGGTTGACGGTGCTGAAGACGATCCTCGCGGCGAGCATCGCCTCGACCGCGATCCACTACACCCACAACTTCGTGGCGGTCAGCCACTACCCCGGCCCCAAGGACCTCTACACGGCGACGCGCGTGGCGATCGTGGTGAGCTGGCCGCTACTGACCTGGATCGGGCTGACGGGCTACCGCCGCTACCACGAACGACGGTACCGCGAGGCGCACGTCTGCCTGGCCGTGTACTCGATAACCGGGATCGTCACCCTGGGCCACTTCATCTACGGCAACCCCAAGATCCCGGCCTTCTTCTACGCCACGCTCTTCACCGACGCCCTCACCGGCTTGGCCGTGCTGGCCTTCGTGCTGTGGTCCACGTACACCATGGCGCCCGGCGCCGATGCGGCCGGGGCGTGACACGACGCGACCCTCGCCACGACAGGGCAAGCGGAGGACGCTCAGCCGTAGACTGTGCCCATGGCCCTACTCCATACCTGCTACCGCATCACCGACATCGACCGTTCCGTCGCCTTCTACGAAGCCCTCGGCTTCAAGGAGGTAGGACGCATCCCGATCCGCGACGAGGCCGTCAACATCTTCATGAACCAGCCCGGCGACGGCGACATGCCCCGCCTGGAGCTGACCTACAACTACGGCGTCACTCATTACGACCTCGGCACGGCCTATGGACACATCGCGATCACGACCGACGACATACACGCGACGCTCGCGAACCTCGCAGAGCAGGGCATCGAGCCCGACAAGCCGCCGTACTCGGTGCGCGAGGGCGGCAACCTGATCGCATTCGTGCGCGACCCCGATCAGTACCGCGTCGAGATCATCGACATGAGCTGAGCGTCGGCGGCCCGTCGAATGGCCGCCGTAGCGCGACGGATCAGCGACGCCGTACGAGAGGACGCGCCCGGATGGCTGTCCGTCCGGGCGAGTACGGTGCATGAAGCATCCAGCACGACATCGAGCGGTCGTGCAACGTTTGTATCCATAGCCCTG
>JBOGYA010000296.1:0-3679 GCA_050696515.1 Solirubrobacteraceae bacterium | reverse complement strand
CCAGCAGCGAGAGCCCAAAGTCACAGACACGCGAGGAGAGCCGGTACTTGCGCGAATACCCCTGCTCAAGGTAGCCGAGCGTCACCAGCGTGGTGGCGTAACGGTGGGTGGTCGAGCGGCCCAGGTCGAGCTCCTGGGCCATCTCGGCGATCCCACGCACTGGATGCTCGGCGGTGAAACACGTGAGCATCGCCAGACCAGCGCACAGCGAAGAGGAGAACCTACCGGGATGCTCAGGATCTAATGGCTTGGACATCGCTCAAGGCCGACCGTGATCTCAGGCACGGTGCCAGCGAGGTTGCGGGTCAGGGCGGCGGGCTGATCTCCCGCCGAAGGTGCGGTGGCCAGGCTGGGCGTGGGCGAGAGTGCATCGATCGCGCGAGCGATCCGCCGCCCCTTCGATGGCAGGCGCCCGTACGGACCCGAACCCCGGGGTGTGCCAAAGCCATGTCGAGGTCTTGGAGCAGTTCTGCCGTGCCCAGATGACCTCGGTGCCCTTGGACTGGATTTCGCGCCGGCTCGTCATTGCGAGTGATTTTCGTGCTCGGCACGTCTGGGTGGAGAAAATTGCTCCTTTCGGAACCAAAGTTGTTCCTTTCGTAACTGGAAACGTTCAAAAAGGACATAATCAACCCTGCAGGGCCGCTGGTACAGGGGCGGCCAGCCCAGGCCTATGCGGAGCGCTGGCCGTAGACGGCTCGCCATAGACGCAATATCGGGAGCAGTAGCCGTGTCGTGGAGCCGCTGGCACGTATGAGCGTTGCGGCGCCAGTGCGGATGGAGGAGCTGCGCGCGCTGTCCTTGGAGAGGTACATGGCGACCATGCAGGCAGTGATCACGGTGTGGCGCTCGCCATCTGGCAGGGCGCGCGCCGCGGTGAGGGTGCGGCATACCAGTTGGCTCATGGCTTCGACAGCGAACTCGGATACGGGGTAGTGCGCGACGTAAACGTGGTCGCCGTGGGCGGCGTCCTGGGCTTGATCGACGTAGCTGTCGAGCATGGTCGCGACGGCCGAGGCCCACGGGAAGTAGGCGTTGTAGATGCGGTCGATGTCTGTGTCGGTGCAAGTCGGCTCGGTGGCCAGGGCGAAGAGGGCGTAGATCGAGATTCCTGCGCCCGCGGCGCCGGCCAGCTCGAACCATCTCGCCGTGTGGCCGGTGGGGAACTCACGGGCAACCCATGCGCGCAGGTCGGCGTCGCGCTTATCTGGGTCGAGGTCGTGGTTGATGGCCTGGACGTTGGCTCGGAAGGCCTCACGCACGAGCAGCGGCCGAATCCGCCGATGCGATGGCAGCAGGACGCAGCGCTCGCGGCAGGATTCGACCAGGGCACGCAGGTAGCCGCCGTCGTCGCTCCACGGATGGTGGCGGTAGTGATTTGAGATCCGGCAGCCAGGGTCCAGCGCATCAACGAGCGCTAGGTGCAGTTGCCTGCCGTTTCGCTGCCCTGCTCCGGCTCCGCGCTCGCTTGCAGAGTCGAGGAAGTCCCACATGACCTGGTAGGTGGCCAGCAGGCGCAGCAGGTTTGGCTTGCGTGTGCGCGGGAGGGTCCAGAACAGCGCGGCGCCGTCGATGTTCGCGCGCTTGCGCGCGAGGGCGCTCAGTGCGTCGTGGCGGATCGGCGCGTCGGGAATCCTCGCTGCGCACGCACGCCATGCTTTGACCTCGCGAGCGACGGTGGACAGGCCCCACAGCAGCTCGCGCGTCGTAGCTGCGGCGAGAGCCACGAGCTGACGGGCCGAGAGCGGCGCTGGGTCAGCGGGCCCCTGGGCACGCTCAATATGCGGCGCTGACCGTGCTGGGAGACACCCGCACCACGAGGTAGCCGGGCAACGCGACGGTCGCGACGGCGACGGCGCTCACCAGGGCGAAGCTGGACGCGGCGAGGATGGCTTCGATGTCGAGCGATGTCGGCAGGCCGGTTACGCTACCGAGCGCGTGGCTGATCAACAGCTGGCCGTAGATCCCGAAGACCGCGCCGATCGAGCACCCCACAGCGAGTAGCACGGCGCTCTCGCACAGAAGCCAGCGCCACAGCACACCGCGTTGGAAGCCCTGGCACTTGATGAAGGCGACGAGGTCACGGCGCTGCCAGATCATCGAACCGAGTGCGCCTGCGACGGCGAGCGCGCCTGCGAGCAGCACGAGCAGCCTGATCTGCACGAGCCGCGAGAGGCCTTGGCGCACGAGGGTGAGGTGACGTCGTGTGCGTTCGGAGACAGTTTCGACCGTGAGTCCCGTCGCCGAGCCTAGCGTGCGCTGGACGAGACGACGCACGGCTGCCGGTGAGGCGCCCGGTTGGGTCTGGATCTCGTAGGCGCTCGGTTCGCTGCTTGCCCATGCGTGCGCGTACTCGTCGGAGCTCAGGATGATCGCTCCTGGTGGCCATCCAAGGTTCGTGCTCAGCGCCGCGACCCGCAGACGTGTCGGGTGCGGCGAGGGTAGGGTGAAGGTCTGGCCGACGCTGAGATGATGTTCGGAGGCGAGTGCTTGGGAGATTACTGCCCAGTCGCCTTCACGGATCCGAGTGACGGCCTGTGCGAGGTCGCTGGTCAGGAGCTGGCTTGGGGGGATCGGTTGCTTACTGCTGTTGGGCGGCGCGAGAACCCACAGGCGTCGGTCGCCCCAGTCGAGGAAGCTGCCGCGGTATACGCCGATCGTGGCGACGCCCGGCAGGCGCGCCAGAGCAGCCGTGTCGGTTGCTTTGAACGGAATGGTCGTCAAGAGGCTCGCTTCCCCGCTGGGGCTGACCCAGACCTTGGCGCCAGCATCGATCTGGCGGGCGGAGGCATCGAGGCCGCGCTGGAGATTGACCTGCGCTCCTCCCACCGCGACGGTCCCGAACACCGCGATAGCGGCGGTTGCTGCAATCGCCAGCGCACGAACGCGCGTCTGCGGCGTCTGCAGCGCTGTGGCCGAGAGCACCGTGGCAGCCCCATTGAGCAAACGCTGCGCGCGCTCGAAGATCCACACGACTCCGTCGAACAGCGATGGCAGCAGGCAGATCAGCGAAGCAACCAGCGTGATACAGCCGACGAATGCGTCCTGTGGATGGGCGATCAAGATCATCGTCGTGAACGCTAAGCAGGCAAGCCCAACGGGAAGGCGAGCGGCACCCCACCGGCGTGGTTTGCGTCCTGTGGTCTCCCCGGGCCGCGGCGCGCGGACCAGCACGTCACGTAGAGGCCAGAGCACCCCCACGCAGGCCGCCGCCAGGCCCGCGCCGACCGCCAGCGCGACACTCTGCCACGCCACGATCCGCTCGTTGCCGACCGGGAACGCGGAGGCGAGATAGCCGGGTGTCGCGTGAAACGCGGCGACTGACAACAGCTCACCAAGCACAAGCCCGATCACGCACGCGGACACGCCGAGGACAGCCGCGTCGAATAGCAGGATCTGGGCCACCATCATGTCGGTGGCGCCTGCTGGGCGGATGTCTTCGATCAGCTTGCGACGCAGCGGCACCGTGACGAGCATCGCGTTGAGCGCGAACATGAAGCCCACGATCGCGCTGATCGCGGAGAACAGCGCCTCGCCCTGATCCTCCGGGATCGATGCCACCCGAAACAGCGTCGAGTCAAACGTGGCCGGCTCCAGGTTCGCGCCGTCAACAGCGGCGAGCCTACCGAGACTCTTCCGGACCTCCGCCATGCGCCTGGGCTGTACCCGTATATAGACG
>JBOGYA010000295.1:0-3681 GCA_050696515.1 Solirubrobacteraceae bacterium | reverse complement strand
GTCCCGGCGCAGCGCCGCGTGATCGCCGCGGGCGCGCGCACCCTGCTGCAGAACACCGGCGCGGTGCTCTCGATCGCGTTCGTGATGGCGATCGTCACCTCCGCCGTCCCCCGCTCCACGCTCTTCTCCGTCTTCTCCGGCCTCGCCAAGGGCCTCTCCGTGCAGAAGCTCGACCCCTTCATCGCCAACATGCACGTCGCGCTGTGGGTGCTCGCCGCCACCTCGCTGGTGGGCGCCGCCGTGTGCCTGCTGCGCCCCCGCCACCAGGAGTCCGGGGCCACCGAGCGGCCGATCGCGGATCGGCCGGCAACGGCTGGAGCGCGGTCGTGAGCGCCCCCCTGCGCATCGGCGACGTCGCCCGCCTCGCCGGCACCACGCCGCGCACGATCCGCTACTACGAGGAGATCGGCCTGCTCTCCGAGGCGCCCGCGCGGCCCTCCGGCCAGCATCGCACCTACACCGAGGCCGAGGTCGAGCGCCTGCGCGAGGTGATGCGCCTGAAGAACCTCCTCGGGGTGTCCCTGGAGGAGCTGAAGACGCTGCTCTCCGCCGAGGAGGCGCGCGCGGTCGTGCGCGCCCAGCTGCGCCGCGAGGACGTCCACCCCGAGCGCCGTCGCGAGCTGCTCGGAGAGGCCCTCGGCCACATCGACCGTCAGCTCGAGCTCGTCGAGCACCGCGCCGCCGAGCTCGCCAAGCTCAGGGAGGAGCTCCGCGAGACGCGCGCGCGTGTGCGCCGCAAGCTGCGCGAGCTCCCCGCCGAGACCCCCGAGCAGATCCCCGCCTGATCCACACCTCGAGAGGAGCGCCACGCCGATGTCCCACTCCCCCATTCCCCCCAGCCCCGAGGGCGTCCCCGGCGCGGTCACCGACCCCTCCCGCATCGCCGCCGAGGAGCTCACCTTCACGGGTGCCGGGGGGACTCAGATCAACGGCTACCTCGCCCGCCCCGTCAATCTGAGCTCCGCCCACCCCACCGACTCAAATCCCGACCGGGGCGGGCGGGCTCCGGGTCTGATCGTGATCCACGAGGCCGGCGGCCTCGGCGAGCACATCCGCGACGTGACCCGCCGCTTCGCCAACGCCGGCTACGTCGCGCTCGGCGTGGACCTCTACACCCGCGAAGGCGGGCCGCCCCCGATGGATGACCTCCAGGCGCTGATGGCGCGCCTCTTCTCGATGTCCGACGCTGTCGTCCTCGGCGACCTCGAGGGCGCCGCCGACCACCTGCGCGCCCGCCCCGACGTCACGGGCAAGGTGGGGTGCATCGGCTTCTGCATGGGCGGGCGCTTCACGCTGCTGTTCGCCTGTGCTTCGGAGCGGCTCGACGCCGCCGTGGACTGCTGGGGCGGGTTCATTCACGCCGCCACCCCCGATGAGCGCGTCACCGAGCTGCGCCCCCGCCCCCCGCTGGAGCTCGCCGGGCAGCTGCACTGCCCGCTGATGGCCGCGGTCGGGGCCGAGGACCACAACCCCTCCCCCGAGATTGGGGAGCGCCTGCGCGACGCGCTCGCGCAGAGCCCCCACGAGACCCGCGTGGACGTCTACGAGGGGGCGGGACACGCCTTCTTCGCCGACTACCGCCCCTCCTACCGGGCGGGCCCGGCCGCATTGCTGTGGGAGCAGGTCGTGCCGTTCCTCGCGTGTCATCTGCAGGACGCCGGGTAATGGAGGAGCAGCGGACCAGAGCCCCGGCAGGAGCGCCGTCGGAGCGGCGTGGGGCGCGAGCCGGCCTACAGTGAAGCAAGCCCGCCCTCGCGCGGGAGAAAGGAGCAGCCGTGGAGCGCAAGTGGTGGACCCTGATCGCCGTGTCGGTGGCGATCTTCATGCTGCTGCTCGACATCACCGTCGTCAACGTCGCGCTGCCCTCGATCCAGCACGACCTGCACTCCTCTTTCGCCGACCTGCAGTGGGTCGTCAACGCCTACTCCCTCACCCTCGCCGCTCTGCTGCTCACCTCCGGCTCACTCGCCGACCTCTTCGGCCGGCGGCTCGTCTTCACGGCGGGCCTCGTCGTGTTCACGTGCTCCTCCGCCGTCTGCGGGCTCTCCGTCACCCCTTTGATGCTCAACCTCGCGCGTGCCGTGCAGGGGGTGGGCGGGGCGATGATGTTCGCCACCTCGCTCGCTTTGATCGCGCAGGCCTTCCGCGGCCGCGATCGCGGCATCGCGTTCGGGGTGTTCGGGGGCGTCATCGGTGCCGCCGTCGCCGTGGGGCCGGTGGTCGGCGGGATCATCACCTCCGGGATCGGGTGGCAGTGGATCTTCTTCGTCAACGTCCCGATCGGCGTGCTCGCCGTCGCCCTCACCCTCACCCGCGTGGCGGAGTCCCGCGACCCGGGCGCCACGGGCGTGGACTGGATCGGCCTCGTGACCTTCTCCGGGGCGCTGTTCCTGCTCGTGTACGCGCTGATCGAAGGCAACAACGACGGTTGGGGCTCCACCAAGATCCTCTCGATGCTGGTCGCCGCCGCCGTGCTGCTCGGCGCGTTCTTGGTCGCCGAGAGCCGCCAGGCACGCCCGATGCTCGACCTCTCGCTCTTCCGCCTGCCCGCCTTCACGGGGGCGAGCATCGTCGCGTTCGCCGTGTCGAGCTCGATGTTCGCGATGTTCCTCTACCTCACCCTCTACATCCAGGACGTGCTCGGCTACGGCCCCCTGCAGGCCGGTCTGCGCTTCCTGCCGATCACGCTGCTCACCTTCATCGTGGCGCCCCTCTCCGGCCGCTTGAGCGTGCGCGTCCCCGTGCGGCTGCTGCTCGGCGGCGGGCTGCTGCTCGTCGGCGCCGGGCTGCTGAGCATGACCGCGCTCGACGCGAGCTCCGGGTGGACCGTGCTGATCCCCGGCTTCGTGATCGCCGGCGCGGGCGTCGGGACGATCAACCCCCCGCTCGCCTCCACCGCGATCGGCGTCGTGCACCACTCCCGCAGCGGCATGGCCTCCGGCATCAACAACACCTTTCGCCAGGTCGGGATCGCCACCGGGATCGCCGGCCTCGGCGCGGTCTTCGAGCACCAGGTCACCAGCGCCACCACCGCCGCGCTGGCTGCGCGTGGGCAGGCCCACGCGGTCCTCGCCGCGGCCCACGGGCACCTCTCCACGCTGCTGCAGTCCGGCGCAGTCGGCCACATCCTCCACACCCTCTCCCCCGCCGCCCGCGCCGCGCTCGAGCACGCCTACCGCGTCGGCTTCACCGAAGCCCTCACCACGATCCTCGCGCTCGCCGCCGCCATCGCCTTCGTCGGCGCGGTGCTCGCGTTCGCGCTCGTCCGCTCGCGCGACTTCGTCTCCTCGGTCGAGCCCGCCGCCGACGGTGCCCCCCCGCGCGAGCCGGTCGGGGCGGCGGCGGGGTAGGTTTGCCGCCGCTCACTCCCCCCGGCGCTCGTACCCCGCGCAGTCCCTCACCGGCAGGCGCGGGTAGCGCGGGTATGACGGGTCCTCGCGCGAGCGGTTGCACAGCGAGAAGGTCGAGCCGCGGGTGTTGGGCACCTTGCGCTGGAAGGCGCACGTGTCGCACAGCCCGGCCTGCGGGCTGCCGGGGGACGTCGGGGACGTGGCCGGTGAGGACATGTGCGCAGCGTAGTAGACCCTGCAATAATCGTTGACCAAGCAACTATGGCTACCTTCTACCGACTGCTCGGCTTCCTGCGCCCCTATCGCCGTGGGGTGATCGTCTCGGCGGCGC
>JBOGYA010000294.1:0-3688 GCA_050696515.1 Solirubrobacteraceae bacterium | reverse complement strand
AGGTACACCAACGCGGGCAAGTCGACGCTGCTGAACGCGCTCACCGCCGCCCACGGCCGTGGCGCGGGCGCGGAGGTGGAGGTGCGCGACCGCCTCTTCCACACGCTCGATCCCACCACCCGCACGCTGCGCCTGGGGGGCAGGCCCCACCTGCTGACCGACACGGTCGGCTTCATCCGCAAGCTCCCCCACCAGCTGGTGGACGCCTTCGGCGCCACACTGGAGGAGACCGTCCGCGCGGACCTGCTGCTGCACGTGCTCGACGCCTCCGCGGCAGAGCGGGAGGGGGAGGCGATGCGCCGCGCCGTCGAGGCGGTGCTCGAGGAGATCGGCGCCGATTCGAGCCCCCGAGTGTTGGTGCTCAACAAGGTCGATCTGCTGGATGAGCCCGCGCGCCAAGAGCTGCGCCTGCGCCACCCCGGCGCGGTGCTCGTCAGCGGTGTGAGCGGCGCGGGCCTGGACGACCTCGCCGCGCGGATCGAGCGCGAGCTGCGCCACACGCTCTGCCCGCTGGAGCTGCTCGTCCCCTATGCCAATGGCTCGAGCCTCGCCGAGCTGCACGAGGTCGCGGGCGAGCTGGCCCGCCGCGACACCCCCGAGGGCGTGCGCGTCCGCGCGCTGGTCCCCGCGCGCCTGGCCTCGCGCTACGCGCGGTTCGCGGTGGCTTAAAGACCTCGACCCGCCGGAGCGGGTCGGGTGGGTGTAGGAGGAGCGACCTCCGAACGACTGACAACCGCAGTCAGCGTAGCTCAGATCCCGGCGGCACGGCGCGCGCCGTGGTGGGCCTCGTCCTCCAGCGCGTCGTCGAGTGGCGCGAGCTCCCCGGCATCGATCCCCAGCCCAGTCGCGATCAGCCAGTCGGCGAACCACGCGTTCTTGGGCAGCAGCGGTCCGTGCAGGTAGGTGCCGATCGTGCTGCCGCTGCGCGCTCCCTCCAGGCCGGTGCGCCCGTCGTTGCCATAACCCTTCAGGACGCGCCCGAGCGGGGCCTGGCCAGCGCCGAGGTGGGTGCGCCCGCCGTGGTTCTCGAAGCCTGCCAGGACACGGGTCCCGCCGCCGTCGAGCGAGACCTCGATCGCGACGTTGCCGATCAGGCGCGGATCGTCCTCGCGCACGGTGCGCACGTCGAGCAGGCCGACCCCCGGCAGCTGCTCGCCCGGGTCGAGCTCATAGGAGCGCCCCAGGAGTTGGTAGCCGCCGCAGACTCCCAGTACGACCGCGCCGCGCGCCGCGGCGGCGTGCAGCGCCTCGCGCTTGGTCGCCAGGTCCTCCGCGCAGAGGCGCTGGTCGCGGTCCTGGCCGCCTCCTAGGTAGAAGAGGTCGTGGGCGCTCCCGTCCAGCGGCTCGCCCAGCCCGCAGTGGGTCAGCTCGAAGCCGATCCCGCGCCACGCGCAGCGGCGCTCCAACACGAGCAGGTTGCCGCGGTCGGCGTAGATGTTCATCAGGTCGGGGTACAGCGCACAAACCCGGAGCGAACGGTGGCCTACGACCATGCGCTGCGCGCCTCCCCGCCGGCGACGAGCAGCTCACGCAGCGCCAGCATCGCGGTGTACGTGGGGAGCGCGTAGAGGGGCGCGTCCTGAGGAGGACGATCGCGCCCGGCTTCGCGCAGGGCCAGCGCAAGGTCCGGTTGCACACGGATGCGCCCCGGCTCGAGGCCGGCGTACTTCAGGCGCACGGCGAGCTCCGCGGCGCGGGTGCCGCTGCACGTGGCGCGCCGCACACGGCCGGCGAGCAGCTCGAAGTCGGCGTCCCAGATCCAGGAGACGTCGCGGCCGTCGGCGATGTTGTCGTTGAGCACCCCCAGTAGGTCGTGCTCCCCGGGCTCCAGGGCGAGCGTCCGCAGCACCTCGTTGGCGCCGGCCGGGTTCTTGACGAGCAGGATGCGCAGCTCGCGGGGGTGGGCGGGCTCTCCAATCGTGACGCTCTCCGCGCGGCCGAACGCAGCCCGGGTGCGCTCGAGGCCGGCGACGATGCGCTCCAGCGGGACCTCCAGCGCGTGGGCGAGCGCGGCGGCGGCGAGCGCGTTGTAGACGTTGTAGAGGCCGGGCAGGGGCAGCGCGACCTGAGCCTCGCCGGCGGGGGTGTGCAGCTCGAAGCGCGCGGCCCGCACTCCCTCCAGGCGCACGTTCGTGGCGCGCACCACGGGCGCCGGGCGGGTCTGGCCGCAACTCGGACAGCGGTAATGACCGAGGTGCCCGAGGTAGACGGCCTCGAAAACGTAGGGCGCACCGCAGTTGCGACAGTGCTTCGCGTCGGCCGCGTGCGCCATGTGGGGGAGCGCGAGCGAGTCGTCGTCCACGCCGAAGTAGAGGACTCCCTCACGGCCGCGGCCGAGGTCGGCGACCACCGGGTCGTCAGCGTTGAGCACCAGTTGGGCGTCGCGACCCGGACCCTCGCGCACCGTGTGCGCCCAGCGCTCGGCGATCGTCTCGAGCTCCCCGTAGCGGTCGAGCTGGTCGCGGAAGAGGTTGCCCAGGAGCATCGCGCGGGGGCGCAGCTGCGCGACGATCCGATCGAGCCACAGCTCGTCGACCTCGAACAGCCCTAGCTCCCCGGCGATCGATTCGCGGGAGCCGGCCGCGGCGAGCAGGGTAGAGGCGATGCCCCCGGCCATGTTGGCGCCGGCGCGGTTGTGCACGAGCTCCACACCCTCCCGCGCGAGGATCGCGGCGGCCATCGCGGCCGTGGTGGTCTTGCCGTTGGTGGCGGAGACCAGCACGCTGCCGCGGGGAAGGCGCGCGCCGAGGGCTCCGATCGCATCCGGCTCCAGGCGGAGCAGGACCTTCCCGGGCACGCTGGTGGCGCCGCCGCCGCGCAGGCGGGAGAGCGCGCCGGTGGCCCGCGCGAGCGCGAGCTTGGGGGCGAGCAGACCGGCCATCAGCAGTCCGCGGTGGCGGACGGGAGTGAGTCTGAGCGCGGGCGCGTGGAGGCTCCCGCACCGGGGATGGAGGGCAACTCAGGCCGCGCCTGCCCGGCGGGAGCTGGCCCGGCGGCCTCGCCGGAGGCATAGAACGCAGAGCCGGCGTGCTCGCCCGCGGGCACGAGCACCCGCACCGCGCCGGGCATGGCGCGCACGCGCAGGGGCAGCTCGCCGATGGGGTCCCCGTCGGCGTACATCGTGAAGGGCCGGTCCGCCGCGATGGCGACCTCGGCGGCGCGCAGCACGCGCACCTCGGGCAGCCGCACGTGGGCGCCTTTGAAGACCTTCGGGAGGTTCGCCAGGAAGCGCGGCTTGGAGACCTCTTCGATCAGGACGACGTCGAGCAGGGCGTCGTCGAGGAGGGCGTCGGGCGCGAGCAGCATCCCGCCGCCGTAGGCGCGGGAGTTGGCGACGGCGACGGTGTAGCCGGTGAAGGACACGCGCTCGCCGGAGGGACGCAGCGTCACCTCGAAGCGGGCAGGGCCCCACGACCACAGCGCGCGCAGGGCGCCGTAGGCGTAGACGAGGTTGCCCAGGCGCGCGGGCGCGAGGTTGGCGATGCGGTTGGCGTCGGAGTCGAAGCCGGCGGAGGCGATGCCGACGAAGGCGGTGCCGTCGATCTCGCCGACGTCCATCGGCCGGGGGGTCCCGTGGGCGATCACGGCACACGCGGCGAGCGGGTCGAGCGGGATGCCGAGGACGCGCGCGAGGTCGTTGCCGCGCCAGCCTGGCAGCACCCCGAGGAGGGCGCCGGGGACGCTCCGC
>JBOGYA010000293.1:0-3712 GCA_050696515.1 Solirubrobacteraceae bacterium | reverse complement strand
AACCCTCCGGGTTGCCCACATGACCACAGGTCCAGCCACTCCCGACACCCATATTTATGGTATAACAGGTACAGTTACTCAAACGACCAGCCTCCAACGACCTCGGGGCGGTTCAAATGTCGTCCTTGTAGCCATAGCGGCGTCGCGAATAGTACAGGGCAGCATCGGACAGGCCGGCAACGCGATCAACCGAGCCACGTTCGAGTACTGGACTATACCGGCGATGTATAATTGGTTGCTTGGATCCAAGCTCCTTGATGTGCTCTTCAACCTTCTGGGCCGGCGGCCCAAGCACTGCGGACGCCGGATTGTCAGCATCGACTGGCTTGTAGGAGAGATGGTTAACACCCTTGAGGTCCGATGGCAACGTAAGGTCCGTATCGCGTGGGTAGATGAGGAAGACTCGATCTGGTCCGAGCCGGCCGAGAAATAGACCATACTCAAAAATTATATTGTCACGGGTGGCCTCATGGGTAGTGTTGCGAGACTCAACAATGTCTACAGGCGGCGCGAGAAAACATGCAAAGTCATATGCATCAATTGCTATTAGAAGGCTCTCCAAAGTCCCTCTGTTTGCCTCAAAGTCGCCTTGATGCCAGACACGCACAGATGAGCATTTCTCAAGCAGGCCCTGAAGAGCAACGGCGAGACCGCCATCCTCTGTAGGGGCACCGATAAATACCTTTGCGTCGGACATATGGTTTTCGAGCTAGTAGCGACTGGTCAGCGATAATACGGGCCGAAGACTACTACTCCCGGAGGCTCGATAGGACAAGGCGTAGATAGGAAATAGCGCCAGATTCCCGCAAATTGCGCATTTTTACGATCTCGCAGCCGACTATCCCAGAGCGACGCTATCGAGAATTGCGTTCGAGCACGGACTGGTGTTGCCATGATGGTGGAGTATATAGAAGCGTCTGGAGTGTTGGTTCGTCGGCTGGTGGACCACGGTGAGTAGCGAACCCGTCTGCTATTCCGGCCCGAGCTCTCGTTCCGCGTGAGACGGTGGCGGGGCCTGCGCGGCGCCCTGGCTGGCGCTAGAAGACGCAGACCCGGCGCTCGTGCTGGAGGGCGCAGACTCTTTAGCCGAGGCGCCAGAGGATGCCGCTGCCTGGTGCGCCACGGCAGGATGTCTCACCGAAGCTGTGCGCGCCGTCGGGGTCGAGTGCGAGGAGCTGCCTTCGGCTTCTTCGATCCCGAACTGGCGTTCCGCGGCAGACAGCCGCGAGGCGCCCCGGCGAGCGCTCCGGGCAGAAGATGTCTGCGGCGCCGACTGGGCCACCCGGCACGACGCCTGTCGGGGCGGACAGTTCAGGGGCGGTAGCCTCAGCAAACGTCTTGGTCGACCGTTCACCGTCGATGAGCAGCAGCACGGCTCGACGGTCTCGTTCGTCAGGAAAGGCTTCGCGGATCTGGGTGAATGTGAGCAAGGGCGGTTCACGGTCAGAGGGGTACTGGTCAATCACTCCCTTCCGCTGCTGCTCGGAGACTTCGACGACAACCTGGTGCTCCGCCTCGCGATTACGTTGCAGGCGGTCATGCTCGTTGAGCAAGTCGCCGTGAGCGTCCATACAAAGGTAAGAGAGCAGCGACGACTTCGTCGGGTCATAGCGCCCGGGCGCCTGCAGATAGCTCATGATGCTGTCGACCGCGAAGTCATGCAGCCGCTCGGAGTCGCGATGGTCGGGCCATCGGAATCCCAACCAGTCCACGAGTGGGTCGATCAGCGTCGTGAAGACCCGCGACCAGGCGGTCGGGTCGCTGGCGCAGACATCGGCGTGCAGACGGTCTTGGACCCCTCGGTCAACCTTCACGGCTCCCCTCTTCCGATTACGATGACGGAGTTCGACAGTATGGTCCGGGTCGTGTGCGCCACTGCAACCGGCGACGCTACGCAAGGTGCCAGACTCCCGGAGCCCAGATACCCATCCCAACCCAAGGTACCAACGAAGCAGGGGCTGCGCTTTATGACCACGGCAGCGGATGAAATACTACGCACCTAGCAGCTAAGTGTGTAGACTGTCATCCAATGGGTTCGAGTGAGATCCTGGACATGGCCCGCCGTGCGGGTGGGATCGTCTCCGCCTCCGAGCTGACCAAGGGCGGTGCTCGCTGGGAGGATTTGTATCGCCTGCGGGACGAAGGAGTGCTCATCGAGCTTTCGCGCGGCATCTATCGTGTCGCCGACGTCCCGGCGACGGCGCATCTGGATCTCATAGCGGTGTGTCGGCGGGTGCCTGACGGCATGATCTGCGTGAACTCGGCAGCCAGCTTCTGGGATCTGACCGACGAGATGCCCAACTCGGTTCATGTTGCGGTTGCGCGTGGCAGGCATCGTCCGAGAATCGTCTATCCCCCGACGCGGGTGCACATCTTTGCAGCGGACACCTTCGCGCTCGGCCGCATTCATCAACCCGTTGAGTCGACCGACTCAGTCGCCATTAGCTCCAAGGAGCGCACTGTCGTCGATCTCCTGCGCCTCCGCGCGCGCGTCGGACGGGACGTGGCGTTGTCCGCGCTGCGAACCTACCTCCGACAGGGAGACGCCAAGCCGGGAGAGCTGCTTGCGCTCGCGCGCCAGCTGCGGATAGGCACGGTTATGGCCGAGGTCCTGGAGCCTCTGCTGACGTGAGCGAGCGCACACCCCAGCAGGCCTACCTCGGCCTGCAGAAGCTCGCGCGCTCCCAAGGGCGCAACACGCAGCAGCTCTTCGAGCTCTACATCCACGAGCGCTTCCTTGCGCGGCTCGCCGCATCGCCGTTCGCCGAGCGGTTCGTGCTCAAGGGCGGGATGCTGCTCGCGGTGCTGGACGTTCGTCGCGCGACCCGGGACGCGGACATGCTCGCACTCGGGCTGGCGAGCGACGAAGACAATCTGCGCACGGTGGTCGGCGAGATCCTGACGATCCCCATGGAGGACGGCGTCAGCTTCGATCCTAATGAGATCTCGATCACATTCATACGCGAAGACGCCGACTACGAAGGGATCCGCATCACCCTGCCTGTCGATCTCAGCGGCGCCGCCCTCAAGCTCGACCTGTCGTTCGGTGACCCGGTCGAGCCGCAGCGCATCGACTACCCGACACTCCTGGACGATCGAACCTTCCAGCTCTTGGGGTATCCGCTGGAGAGCGTCATCGCCGAGAAGGCCGAGACGATGATGTTCCTGGGTGACGCGAACACTCGCGATCGCGGCTATGGCGACGTCTACCTGCTCTCACAGGTCCATTCAATCAGCGCTGGGGCGCTGCGCCAAGCGCTGGGCGCAGTAGCCGAGCACCGCCACCACGAGGTGCGACTATTGGGGCCACAGCTCAAGACACTACGCGAGGTTCGCCAGCAGCCGTGGGTGGCGTTCCGTGCCCGCGTTGGGCTTACCGGCTTGCCCGAGCGCTTCTCCGATGTCGTCGACGGCGTCGTGGAGCTCATCGATGGCGCACAGAGCGAGACCGTGTCGCGCTGGCATCCGGCAGAGCGTCGTTGGGAGTAGGCACACAGTACGAATGAGACCTTCGACGACTGCTTCGGCCCGATCCTCGGTGTCTGAATCCCGTTGCTGTCGAGGCAAAGGTGCCGCGAGCATGCTGGTCAGGAAGCGTCGCTCGCTGACGGCCCAGCGTCGCCCGCCTCGACGCGAGGGCAGGACCAAAGAGCGCGCGAGATCGCCGTCGACGAGCCCCTCGCCGGCGGCCGCGTCGAGGCATCGGCGAAGA
>JBOGYA010000292.1:0-3717 GCA_050696515.1 Solirubrobacteraceae bacterium | reverse complement strand
TGGAGGGCTTCCCGGAGGACCTGCCGATCCCGGGCTTCGACCCCGCGCGCCACACGATTGAGAACGCACTAGGCTTGTAGCGATGGCCCAAACCAAGCGCAAGACCAAGCATCGCGGCAACGCGGCGGGGATGGTGGAGTCGCGCGGGCGCACGGGGCGGCCCCCGACCGCGGCGGAGCGCAGCGCCGCCGGGCGGGAGAAGGCGAAGGCGAAGGAGCAGCGCTTGCAGAAGTACGACCGCCCACCCACCTGGAGGGGGGCGTTCTACCGCGCGGCAGCCGCCGCGGTACTGATGCTGCTGATCGGCATCATCCTGATCAAGAACTCGACCGAGGCGATCGCGCTGTTCCCGATCGTGCTCGTGCTGTACGTGCCGATCAGCTACTACACCGACGTGTGGCTGTTCAAGCGCCGGCAGCGCCAGAAGGCGAAGGCGGGCACGTCGTGAGCACGGTGAGCACGCTCGACGTGCGGATGTTCACGGTGGGCCCCGTGCAGGAGAACGCGTACATCGCGACGGCCGGCAGGGAGCGCGGGCGGGCGGTGATGGTCGATCCCGGCGAAGAGCCGGAGCGGCTGCTGGCGGCGGCGAAGGCGCTGGGGGTGGAGATCGAGGCGATCCTGGTGACGCACTGCCACTTCGACCACATCGGCGCGGTCGCCCCGGTGGCGCGCGCGACGGGGGCGCCGGTGTACTGCCCGGAGATCGAGCGGCCGCTGCTGAGCGACATCATGACGTGGGTGCCAGCGGGGTTCGGCCCGTTCGAGAGCTGGGAGCCCGAGCACACCGTCAAAGGGGGCGAGCACATGACGCTCGCGGGCCTCGACATCGAGGTGCTGGCAACGCCGGGCCACAGCCCGGGGCACGTGACGTACGCGATCGCGCCAGCCGTTGGGCCACCCGCGAAAGGGATTCCGCAGGCGCAGGCCCCGGCCGAGGCGGATGGGCTGTCCGCGCGGGTCCCCGCGCTGCTCTCCGGCGATGTGCTCTTCCAGGGCTCGGTCGGCCGCGTGGACCTCCCCGGCGGCGACTGGAACGTGCTGGAGCGCTCGATCGGAACGCTCGTGGAGCGCTTCCCCGCGGAGACCGTGGTGTACCCAGGCCACATGGGCACGACGACCCTCGGGCGCGAGTTGCAGACCAACCCCTTCTTGACAGAGCTCCGCGCGACGGTCGCGTGAGCGCCCCCAAGCTGAAGGCCCCGCGGGGCACATACGACGTGCTCGGCGAGCAGGCCGCGGCGCGCGCGCGTGTGGAGGAGCGTGCGCGGACGCTCCTGGAGGGCGCGGGCTACGAGCGCATCGAGACGCCGGCGTTCGAGGCGACCGAGCTGTTCGCGCGCGGGGTGGGCGCCTCGACGGACATCGTGCGCAAGGAGATGTACACCTTCGAGGATGGGTCTGGCCGTTCGCTGACGCTGCGACCCGAGGGCACCGCGCCGGTGTGCCGCGCGTACGTGGAGCACGGGATGCACAAGCGGCGCCAGCCGGTGAAGTTGTGGTACTGCTCGAGCTTCTTCCGCTACGAGCGCGCACAGGCGGGCCGCCAGCGGCAGTTCTGGCAGGTCGGCGCGGAGGCGCTCGGCTCCGAGGACCCGGCGGTGGACGCCGAGTCGATCGTGCTGCTCGCGACGCTGCTCGGCGAGGTGGGCGTCGCGAACGCGCGCCTGCGCCTCTCGAGCCTCGGGGGCGCGGACGCCCGCGCGGAGTACCGCGAGCGCCTGCAAACCCACCTGCGCGCGCACGCGGACCAGCTCGCCCCGGAGGTGCGCGAGCGGATCGACCTGAACCCCCTGCGCGCGTTCGACTCCGAGCACGAGGGGACCCGCGCGGCGATGGCGAGCGCACCCCGCCTGCTCGACCACCTCGGCGCCGAGGACGCCGCCCACTTCGCGGAGGTCAGAGCGCTCCTGGACGCGGCGGGCGTGGCCTACGAGATCGACCCGACGCTCGTCAGGGGCCTCGACTACTACACCCGCACGGTCTTCGAGCTGACGTCCAAGGAGTTGGGCGCGCAGAGCGGAGTGGGGGGAGGCGGCCGCTACGACGGCCTCGTGGCCGAGCTCGGCGGCCCGCCGACCCCGGGCATGGGCTGGGCCGCGGGCATCGAGCGGATGCTGCTGGCAGGGGCCAGGCCCGCGACGGGGCCGGTAGCGATCGACCTCTACATCGCGTATAAGGATTTGGATGAGGACCCCCCTGGGGGGGTCCCGGCGGGCGTACGTGTGGGGGCCGGCAAGCCGGCCGCGACAGCGGCGTTCAAGATCCTCCAAGAAGCGCGCGGCGCGGGCCTGACCGCGCAGATGGAGCTAGCGGGCCGCTCGCTGAAGAACCAGCTCGGCCACGCGGAGCGTCTCGGCGCGCGCTACGTGGCGATCGTGGGCAACCCCGGCGGCGCGGAGAAGACCGTCTTGCTCAAGGACACGCAGGCCCGCACCCAGGAGGAGGTCCCCACGGAGACCGTGGTCCACGCGGTCCTGCGCGGTATGCGCGACCTTTGAGCTCCAGGCCGCCCACCGGCGCCCGCGTACCCCGCCCCGCGGGCGTTGCCGTCCAAGGCCCCATGTAGGGCTCAACTCGCGCGGCGCAAATGCCGAAGTTGGGGGTGTGGCACAGTTGTCGCGTCCCTTTCAGATCGCACTGCTCGCGTTCGCGACGCTCGTGCTCGCGTGGTTCTTCGTGCTGCACCGCCCCGGCGGCTCGTCCACGAGCGCTTCCTCCCCGAGCGTCTCCTCCCCGGCGGGCAGCTCCTCCTCCGGGTCCCCGGCCGGCGGTTCGAGCTCGGTGTATCACGGCTCCGCCCCCGGTGTGGAAGGGCTGACCAAGGACATCCAGAAGGCCCATGGGGCCGTCGCCACGTCCGAACAGAAGGCCCAGCAGCTACAGAGCAAATCCGCCCAGGCGTCCGGTGAAGCGGCCGGCGGAGGGACACCCGCCGCGGGCGGCGCCCGTAACGTGGCGAGCGCCACACGAACGCATCCGGGCGCCTCCGCGAGCACGCCGGCTTCCGCCTCTGCCGCCGCCGGGTCGCACACCCAGACACACGCTTCCGCGGGCACCGCATCGTCCTCGGCGTCGAAGACGGCCGCGGGCACCCCACAGCGCACGCCGCGAGCGCAGGGCGGCTCCGCCGCGGCTGCGCCATCCAATTCCGCTCCAGCGATGCAAGCCATCGTCGCGGGGGAGCTCAAGCAGGGCAAGGTCGTCCTGCTGCTCTTCTGGAACCCTCGCTCCACCGACGACGCCGCCGTCGAGCGGCAGGTGCGGGCCGCCACCCACAAGTTGGGCCATGGCGTCGCCGTGCACACCGCCCGCGCCAAGCAGGTCAACGCCTTCGGCTCGATCACCCGCAACATCCAGGTCTACCAGACCCCCACGCTGCTGATCGTCAACCCCAAGCTGCAGGTCACCACGCTCACCGGCTACACCGACGCGTACGCGATCGAGCAGGCCGTCGCCGAAGCGCGCAAGTAGTCCTACACTCGGCGCATGATCGCCGAGGCGCCTTTCGCCCGCCACTTGGAGCGCCCCACCGGGCGCGGGCACACACCCGAGGACTCGTTCACCGGCGCCGCCGGGGGGGCCATGTGCGGGGACCTCGTGCGCGTCTCGCTTGCGCTGGATGCTCGTAGCCCCGAGGGCCTGATCGCCGGCGCCGGCTTCGATGCGAGCGGCTGCGGGGCCGCCATCGCCGCCGGCAGCGCCGCGGTCGCGCTC
>JBOGYA010000291.1:0-3726 GCA_050696515.1 Solirubrobacteraceae bacterium | reverse complement strand
CCGCTGGCGGCCTTCTTCCACCCACTCGACGGCGTCCGCGACTGGAACCGGCTCTACGGCCCCGTGGGTTCGTCCAGTACCAGATGGTCGTCCACCCGCGGCGCCACGACGTAGTCAAGGCAGCGCTCGAGCGGCTCAAGCGCGAGCGGCACTGCTTCTTCCTCGCGGTGCTCAAGCGCATGGGACCCCAACACGGACTGCTGGCCTTCCCCATCGAGGGCTGGACGCTGGCCGTCGACATCCCGGCCGGCTCGCCGCGTCTCGCTGCCACGCTGGACGCCCTCGATGAGATGGTCGCCGAGGCCGGCGGGCGCGTGTACCTGGCCAAGGACTCCCGGATGCGCCCCGAGCTCTTCCGCGAGATGTACCACGGACTCGATCGCTGGCTCGACATCCGGCGCCGGCTCGACCCCGAGGGCAGGATGACATCCGACCTGGCGCGGCGACTGGAGATCGCCGAGCCCGCAAAGGAGGCTCGCAGATGAAAAACGCGCTTGGCTCGGTGCAGTCGGTGCTTACGCTCGGAGCAACGTCGGACATCGCTCGCGCGACCGGGCTCGCACTCGGGCGGGCTGGGGCGCGGCGCTTCGTACTGGCGGCCCGCGACACTGGCGCCGCCACGCAGGCCGCCACGGAGCTGCTGGCCGCAGGGGCCTCCTCGGCGATCGTCGAGAGGTTCGACGCCGAGGAGCTCGCGGGGCACGAGCCGCTGCTCGACGCCGCATTCGCCACTGGCGACATCGACCTCGTGCTCGTTGCCTTCGGCGTGCTCTGCGACCAGGATGAGGCTCTGCGCGACCCAGCCGTCGCCGTCCGCACCGCGACCGTGAACTACGTAGCCGCCATCTCCCTGCTGAGCGGCGCCGCGCGGCGCCTTCAACAGCAGGGGCACGGCACGATCGTCGTGCTCTCCTCGGTGGCGGCTCAGCGCCCGCGCAAGTCCAACTTCCTCTACGGCTCCTCCAAGGCCGGCCTCGACGCATTCGCGCAGGGCCTCGGAGACGCGCTCGCGCCGAACGGCATCCGGGTCCTCGTCGTCCGTCCCGGCTTCGTCCACACCAAGATGACCGCGGGGCTGCCCCCCGCGCCGCTGAGCACGACTCCGGAGCGGGTGGCCGACGCGATCGTCTCGGCGTTGGCCCGCGGAGCCGAGACGGTATGGGTGCCTCCGTCGCTGCGGCTGGTCATGGCGGTCCTCTGCCACCTCCCGCGCTCCGTGTTCCGGCGGCTGCCGCTCTAGCGCGTCCGATCGACTTCCTCGCCCGGTTGGGTCGCCACCCCGGTCGCGGGGTAGGAGGCCCCGCGCCCACCCGCCCGGTGGGTGCACTCACTCACGCGGACGATCCCGGAGAACCCCTCCCCTCCCACCACCACCATCGTGCCTGCCACAAGCGCGGGCTCGCCAGTTAGGCTGACGAGGTGAGCGATCACGACCACAGCACCGCGTACCAAGCCGCGGCCGTGGACCTTGCGCGCGCCGTGGACCCAGCCGCGCTGGATGCGATGGCGCGCGGCCTTGCGCGCGTGCGCGAGCGCGGTGGGCGGCTGTTCATCCTCGGCGTCGGCGGTGGCGCGGGGCACGCCTCGCACGCGGTCAACGACTTCCGCAAGCTCTGCGGCCTGGAGAGCTACGCGCCGACGGACAACGTCTCAGAGCTCACGGCGCGCACCAACGACGACGGGTGGGAGACATCCTTCAGCGCGTGGCTCGAGGTCTCGCGCCTGGGCGAGCGCGATGCGCTGCTCGTCTTCTCGGTGGGCGGTGGCTCGCGCGAGCACAACGTCTCGACCAACCTCGTGGGCGCGATGGAGGCCGCGCGCGAGGTCGGCGCGTCGATCTACGGCGTCGTGGGCGCTCCTGGCGGGACGCTTGCGCAGCTCGCCGACGCGGCGATCCTGATCGACCCGCCGCCCGCGTTGCGCACACCGCTCGTGGAGTCCTTACAGGCGGTTGTGTGGCACGCACTCGTCTCGCATCCGGACCTGGCGGTTCGGAGGGGGCACTGGGAGTCCCTCGCGGCACGCGCGAGCTCGTGAGGCGCGCCTGCATCACCGGCGGCGCGGGGTTCATCGGCAGCAACCTCGCGGACCGGCTGCTCGCCCGTGGGGTTGAGGTCACGATCCTCGACGACTTCTCCACTGGACGGCGCGAGTTCATCGCCGACGCCCTGGAGCGGCCCGGCGCGCGGCTCGTGGAGGGCGACGTGCTCGACATGGGCGCGCTCGAAGACGCCGTGGAGGGCTGCGACTGGGTCTTTCACCTGCAGGCCAACGCCGACGTGCGCTGGGGCCTCGAGCATCCGCGCCGGGACCTCGAGCAGAACACCGTCGCGACCTCCAACGTGCTCGAGGCGATGCGCGCGCGGGGCGTGCGCCGGATCGCGTTCTCCTCCACCGGTTCGGTGTACGGGGAGCCCACGGTCTTCCCGACGCCCGAGGACGCGCCCTTCCCGCTTCAGACCTCGCTGTATGGCGCTTCGAAGCTCGCGTGCGAGGGCCTGATCTCCGCGTACGCCGAGGGCTACGGCTTCACGGGCGTGATCTGCCGCTTCGTCTCGATCCTCGGCGAGCGCTACACGCACGGGCACGTCTTCGACTTCTACTGCGCGCTCAAGCGCGACCCGTCTCGCTTGAAGGTGCTGGGCGACGGCCGCCAGGAGAAGTCCTACCTGTACATCCACGACTGCCTCGACGCGATTCTGGCTGCGGCGGAGCGCCACGGGGAGCAGCCGGGCGCGCACGTCTACAACCTCGGCACCGCGGAAACGGTCGTGGTGGACGACTCGGTGCGGCTCATCACCGAGCACCTCGGGCTCGCGCCGGTCATCGAGCACACCGGCGGCCGGCGCGGGTGGCAGGGAGACTCTCCTCTGATCCACCTCGACACCGCGCGCATCCGCTCCCTCGGCTGGGCTCCGCGCCTGACGATCCGCGAAGCGCTCGTCAGGACGCTGGAGTGGTTCGACGCCAACGAGTACGCCTGGCGCGAGCACGTTGCCGTCGATTGGGAGCGCGCCGGATGAGCGTCATCTTCAGCCGCGCGCCGCTGCGCATCTCGCTCGGCGGCGGGGGCACCGACCTGCCCTCCTACTACCGCGACCACGGCGGCTTTCTCGTGTCGGGCGCGATCGACAAGTACGTGTACATGCTCACCCACACCGTCTTCCAGCGGCGCTACCGCATGAAGTACTCGGAGATGGAGGAGGTCGACGAGATCGCCGACATTCGCCACCCGATCCTGCGCGAGACGCTGCTGCGCCACTGGCGCGGCAACCCGCTGGAGATCGCCTCGGTCGCCGACGTGCCGGCGGGGACCGGGATGGGCTCCTCCGGCGCCTACACGGTCTGCCTGCTGAAGGGGCTCGCGCACGCGCGGCGCGTCTCGATCACCCCGGGCGCGCTCGCGGAGGCCGCGTGCGAGATCGAGATCGACGTGCTCGGGGAGCCCGTCGGCAAGCAGGACCCCTACGTGGCCGCGCACGGCGGGATCTGCGCCTACACGTTCCACCCCGACGGGTCCGTCGAGGTCGAGCCGATCGAGCTCTCGCCGAGCGTCCAGCGCGCGCTGCGCGACCGGCTGCTGCTGTTCTACACCGGCGAGGCGCGCTCGGCCTCGAAGGTGCTCGCCGACCAGGACGCGCGCTCGAAGGCCGGCGAGGCCGAGATGCTCGCCAACCTGCACCGCACGAAGGAGATCGGCCGCGAAAGCTGCGCGCTGCTCGCGGC
>JBOGYA010000290.1:0-3762 GCA_050696515.1 Solirubrobacteraceae bacterium | reverse complement strand
GCACCGGCCGGATCGCGGACCTGCTGGCCGCCGCGCACCCCTGGGTGCAGGTGCTCCACCGCACCGCCAAGGAAGGCATCGGCCCCGCCTACCTCGCCGGCTTCCGCCACGCCCTCCAGCGCGGAGCCGCGTACGTGCTGGAGATGGACTCCGACTTCTCCCACGACCCCGCCGACCTCGTCCGCCTGCTCGGAGCGGTCGCGGACGGCGCCGACCTCGCGCTCGGCTCCCGCTACGTCCCCGGCGGGGGGGTCGAGGACTGGGGTCTGCTGCGCCGCTTCATCAGCGAGGGCGGCTCCACCTACGCGCGGTGGGTGCTCTCCCTGCGCGTGCGCGACCTCACGGGCGGCTTCAAGTGCTTCCGCCGCGAGGTCCTCGAAGCGATCCACTTCGACTCCGTGCGCTCCCACGGGTACGCCTTCCAAGTCGAGCTCACCTACCGCGCCGTGCGCGCCGGCTTCAACGTGGTCGAGGTCCCGATCGTGTTCCGCGATCGCCGGCAAGGGCAGAGCAAGATGTCCTGGCGCATCGCCGCCGAGGCGATGTGGCTCGTGCCCCAACTCCGTCACGGCCGCCAACCGCCCCAGGCGGTTCCCGCCGCCGAGCAGAACGCCCACGCGCTCAGGTAACGCGGCGCTTGCGCCGATCACGTGAGGGTGGACGCCTCCGCCTACGCGCTCGCTCACGGCGTGCGCCGCACCCGCTCCACCCTGCGCGCCTGGCAGCTCCACCCGTGGAGGATCCTCCGGGGGTGGGTCGGGGGCTCCGCGCTCGCGGCGCTCGGCCTGCTGCTCGCCGTGCTGTTGATCTCCTCCGTGTCCGGCGGCAGCGACCTCGCCGCTCGCGAACCTCCCTTCGCGGTGGGCGACGCCCCCGACGTCGTCAGGGTGCTCGGCCACAACCTGCTGGTGCTCGCCCTCCACGCGATGGCCTGCGTCGCGGGGTTCATCGCCGGCAGCTCCCTCCCGCTGCAGGCCGCCTCCCACCGCGGCCTCTCCCGCTGGGTGCACGAGCACGGCGGGCGCATCGCGATCGCGTTCGTCGCCTGCGCCACCGCCTTCTCGCTCTCCGCGCAGGCCTACGTGCTCGGCAACCGGCTCGCGGGGTTCGCCCACTTCTTGAGGGTTCCCCCGGCGCTGCTGCTGCTCGTGGTGGCGCCCCACGCGATCCCCGAGCTGATCGCGTTGTTCCTGCCGCTCGCCGCCTGGATCATCGCCAGCCGCCGCGGGGAGTGGGACCAGCTGCTCGCCGCCACGCTCGTCACGGTCGCGATCGCCGTGCCCATCCTCGTGCTCGCCGCCCTCGTCGAGGTCTACGTCTCCCCCCGCCTGTTCCCTTTCCTCACCGGCATCCACTTCCCGATCGTGCGCTCCTGGGAAGGGTGGACGGTGACCGTGGGCGCGCGGTGACCACGGGTTGGAGACACCGCGAGCCGCTCACCGCGAATATACGTCGGGCACTGCGTTTCCACGCATAACTGAACCCCCGGCCCGGATAGATTTTTCGATGTGGAGGGGCGGATAACCCACCTTCGGAGCACCGTGCGCCTGCCGGCGCGCGCGCGTCTGCTGGCGGTGGATCGGGTGAACGTGGCACTCGGCGTGGTGTTCGTGCTGGGAGCCGTGTTCTATCTGTGGACAGCGGGCACATCGTACCCGCTGGCGCTGAACAGCTCGAAGGTAGATCCCTACAACCAGCTGGCCACCGCGTTTCTGCACCTGCACCTCTCGGTCGGCCGGCCGCCCGCCGGTCTTCTGAAACTGTCGGAACCGTACGACCCCGTGGCCAACTCACCCTTCCAGCTCAAACCCAAGCTCATTCACGACTTCGCCCTCTACCACGGGAAGTTGTTTCTCACCTGGGGCCCCGCGCCGGTGGTCGTCCTGCTGGTGCCGCTGCACCTGCTCGGCCTGGAACCGTCCACGAGCCTGACCGCCGCGCTGTTCGCGATCGCGGGGCTCGCCTTCGCGCTGGCGGCACTGCGCGTGGTGTTGAGGCAGCTCGGCAACAGGACCCTGTGGATGTGCACGCTCGCCGCGTTCACGCTCGCGCTCTCATCGGTGCTGCCGTTCACACTGCGACGCCCGGAAGTCTACGAGGAGGCGATCACCGGCGGCTTCTGCTTCGCGATGGCCGGCATCTGGCTGGCCCTCTCGGCGTTGGTCGATCGACGGGCCTCCCCGCGACGGCTGGTCCTGATGAGCCTCTGCTTCGGCCTGGCGGCCGGTTCGCGGCCGACGCTCGGGTTGACGGCGCTGGTGCTCGTCCCCGTGTACCTGTCGCTGCGCCGCACCCGCCCGCTCCGCGCGCTGCGGGTGGCCCTGCTTGCCCCCTTCGGCGGCTGCCTGCTGCTGTTGGCGGCCTACAACCAGGCGCGCTTCGGCAACCCCCTGGAAGTCGGCACGAAATATGCGCTGGCGGGCATCAACCAGCACGCCGCCCACTTCGGTGCGCTCAGCTACGTGTGGCCCGGCGCCTGGTACTACCTGCTGTCGCCGCCGCGACCCTCGGTGCTCTTTCCCTTCCTCCAGCTCGCCCCCCCGCCGGTCTCCTACCCCGCCACCCTGCCCGCCAACTACGAAGCGTTCGAACTCACCGGCGGGCTGCTGCCGATGGCGCCGTTCCTGGTCTTCCTCGCGGCGCTGCCCTGGCTCTGGCGGCGCCGCCCGAAGCTGCTCGGGGCGCTCGGCGTCCCCCTGCTGCTGCTCGCCGGGGCGGGCGCCGCGATCCTGCTGTTCCTCTCCTACGAGTTCTTCGCCACCACCGAGCGCTACGAGGTCGACTTCGCGACGCTGCTGCTGCTCGGCGCCCTCACGGCGTGGCTCGCTCTGTCAGGCGATCTCCGCGGCGCCCGCCGTTGGGTGGTGCGCATCGGCGGAGCGCTGCTCGCCACCTGGGGCTGCCTCACCGGCTTGGCGATCAGCTTCACCGGCTACGCCAACCTGCTCGCCGTCAACCACCAGCCAGTGTGGGAAAAACTTGAAAGTGTCACCTCGCCGTTGTCGGAGGCGATCGCGGCCGTCTCCGGCGGCCCCGTGCTGGCGGAAGTGAACGCAACCAAGATCTTTCAGGCCGCTCCTGTTAGCTACACCAGCATCGAATCCCCCGTCAAGGCGTTCGGCCTGAGCCCCGGCGAACCGGCCGGTCTTACCATCGTCTCACCGAACACCCGCGAGGCCGCGCTGGTCGTGAGAGTGGTCCCGGGCGTCGCGGCTGGCAGCGGCGCCACGCCCTCGGGCACCGCCGCGGGGCTGCTCGTTCGTGGTCCCGGAAGCGCAAGCGTCACCTACACGATCCCGCCGAGTGGCGAACAGATGCGAATTCCGGTGCGACTCGCCGGCGGCACCAACCGCCTCACCCTCACCTCGCTGGGCGCACCGGCGGGGACCAAGTCCAAGGTCCCGGTCTCGCGCGAGGTGCTGGTCATCGCGAGCCTGTCGCTCTCGGGCCACGCCTGAGGGCACATGGCGAACCTGCTCCACCACCCTGGACGGCGCGCCGAGCGCTCGTGGCGCGCGCGCTGAACCCCGAGGGCCGTCGATGAGCCTCCTGCGCGTCGCGGTCGTCGGGCTCGGGCTGATCGGCCGCCAGCGCGCCGAGGCGCTCGGCCGGATCGGCGGCGCGACGCTGGCTGCGACCGTCGACCCCGCGAGCGAAGGCCTCCTGGAGCCGGGCGGTGCTCCGCACTACGCCACGCTCGCCGAGCTGCCGCGCGGCGCCTACGACGCGGCCGTGGTAGCCGTGCCGCACGATCGGGCCATG
>JBOGYA010000289.1:0-3771 GCA_050696515.1 Solirubrobacteraceae bacterium | reverse complement strand
CTCGCCCTTCCCGTGGACGATGCTGCTTGTCCGCCTGGACTGAAAGAGGGGCCCGGCTCGCCGGCCGATCGGAGATCGACGGGATCGCCGATCGGCCAGCGGCGGCTGCGCCACCCTCTAGCCCGGCACGGCCCCAGCGAACCAGCGCCGTCCATCCGCGGCGGCCGGCCGAACCTCGGCGGACAGGACAGACGGCGACTCGATGCCGGCGCCACCAGCCTTGAAGCCGACCCGCTCCTACGGCTCCGGCGCGCGGATCCTCTCCGTGGGGATCGCCGCGACGGGCCTGCTGACGTTCGCGTACTTCTCGATCGCCTCCCACGTGCTCAGCGGCGAGGCCGCCCAGCGCGTGGACGTGCTCTGGTCGGTGACGTTCGTGGTCATCTCGGTGATCTACCGGCCCGTCGAACAGCTGCTCTCGCGCACGATCGCCGAGCGCCGGGCGCACGGGCACGCCGAGCACCCGCTGCGCGTCCCGATCGCGATCCAAGCCGGCTTCGCGCTCGCCTTCCTCGTGGTCGCGCTCGCGCTGCACGAAGAGCTGGTCGACCACGTGTTCGGGGGCTACGCGGCCCTCTACTACGTGCTCGTCGTCGGCACGCTCGCCTACGCCGGCTCCTACTTCGCGCGCGGCTGGCTCGCGGGGCACCAGTACTTCGGCCTGTTCGGCGCGCTGGTGCTGATGGAGTCCACCTCGCGCCTCTGCTTCGCCTTGGCGGTCGCGCTCGGCCTCGCCTCCGGCCAAACCGCGGTCGCGCTGGGCATCGCGGTCGCGCCGCTGCTCTCGCTGGTCGTGGTGCCCGCCGCGTTCGCGCGTCAGGGCAGGGAGCGCCGGGGCCTCCGCGGTGCGCCAAGGTACACCGCCGCGGAGACCGATGAGCACATCGCGGCATCTGCCGACCCGTCGATCGATGAGCACACCGCGGCATATGCCAGCCCGCGGATAGATGAACACTCCACGGCATATGCCAGCCCGCCGACACATCAACATTCCACGGCATATACCGACCCACCAGCAGATCAACACTCCACGGCATATACCGACCCGTCGGCTCCCCCGTCCGGGGGGGACCCCGCCAGCGCCGCCCCGATCACCGTGGACGAGGCCGACGCCGCGCTCGCCGGGCCGGGCACCGAGGGCGTGCAGGAGGTCGCCGCCCACGAGGAGCTCTCGCTCTCGCGCGGCGGGCGCTTCGCGCTGTGGGTCTCGGGGATCATGCTCTCCGAGCAGACGCTCCTCAACGCGGCGGTGCTGACCGTCGACGCCCTCTCCCCCAACAAGGCGCTCGCGGGGATCGTCTTCAACGTGATGCTGATCGCCCGCGCCCCGCTGCAGCTCTTCCAGGCGATCCAAACCTCGCTGCTGCCCCACCTCACGGGCCTCGAGGCCAAGGAGGGCCACGCCGCCTTCGCCCGCGCAATCCGCCTCACCGTGCTCGCGATCGCCGCCTTCGCCGCGGCCGTCGCGCTCGGCCTGCTCGTCGTCGGCCCGCTCGTGATGAGCCACGTCCTATTCGGCCAGACCTACTCCTACAACCGCTTCGGCCTCGCGCTCGTCGGGCTGGGGATGGGCCTGCACCTGGCCTCAGGCACGCTCAACCAGGCCGCCTTGGCGCGCAACCGCGCGCGCGCCGCCGCGCTCTGCTGGCTGGTCGCGGCTGCGGCGTTCCTCGCGTGGATGCTCACCCCTGTCGTCGGCGAACAGGTCTTGCGCGCGGAGATTGGGTACTGCGGGGGGACGAGCCTGCTTGCGCTTCTGCTAGCGCTTCTGTACCACCGTGGGACGGCAGCGCGGTAGGTGCCCGCAGCACCAACGAGGCCGTTGCGCACAGGTCTGAGTTACGATGCACTAATTGTTCTGTACTATTAGTGCATGCGCTTTCGCGATCGGCCCCTCCTCGTCGATGGACTCGACGCTGACCTCTACGTGCAGCGTCCCGTCCTTGAGCATCTGCTGCTCGAAGCCCTCGCCAGACGCCGCAACGTCTTGCTCCTCGGGCCGCCTGGGTCCGGTAAGAGCACTACGCTTCGCAAGCTTACGGGGGACCTTCGCAAGGAAGGCCGGCAGGTCGAGCTCGTCAATGCCGGCGCTGCGAAGAGCGCAGATGACCTACTGGCTCTCGTGAGCAGCGAACTCGATCTGCAGACGCTCCATCCTGACCCCAACCTGGCGACACCCGTCGTTTCGCTCGTGCGCAGCGTGCGCCACCTCGCGCAAGCTCCGGAAAGCGTGATCCTGCTCGATGACCCTTTGAACGCGGACGGCGCCTATGAGCTGTTCGGCCGTCTACGCGAGGAGCTCTGGGCGCTCCCCCATCAGTGGGTGGTTGCCCTGCGAAGCAATCAAAGCTCCGCCTTGCGGCGCCCCCCGGCGGACGCCTTCTTCTCGGAAACGATCGAGATCCCGCCGTTGGACGAAAAGGAGATTGAACAGATGCTGCACCAAGGTCTGGATCCAGAGGAGGCACAGCTGGTCCTCGCAAACGGCGCGCGTCCGCTGATGGACTACCCGCGGGAGGTCGCTCGATTCGCTCGCCAAGTGCTCCAGGGAACGGTGGAGGACGAACAGCGCGCGGCACACCGACGTGCCGAGATCGCGCTCGGGCTGGGGCGCACGGCATCGATGGCACTCGCCGAGATCGAAACGCTCGGAGCTCCCGTCGCCGCCAGCGATCCAAGCTTCCTGGAACGGATGGGCTGGACTCGTCCCCATGCTTCGCGGACCCTCGCCAAGATGGAGGATGCGGGCGTATTGCGCAGTTTCACTGACGCCACGGAGAATCGGCCCGGCCAACCCCGCAAGCTCTACGAAGTCAACCCTCACCCGCCCACATGACAAGCCTCCGCGAGACCGCCGATCGACGCGTGTTCGCATCCGTCACCGCGCCCGAAGACCTTGTGCGTCTCTACGTACCCTCACACGAGCTTGCTGGCACGCTCGGCGAGGACCGTCCCGAGGCCAAGATCGTTCGTGCGCTGGCGACCGAGAGCCCACCACAGCGCCTACACATCTATGGGGAGGCCGGAGCCGGCAAGACCAGCTTGATCCTGCGCGCACTCGCGGATGTTGCCCGTCGCAGGACTCTGGACCGCCCCGTGCATCCGCTGTTTGTGAACACAGGCGACTCCCCAGACGAGATGGATAACCCACAGCACTTCATGCGGATGATCCTGGGATTGATCCAGGTGAACGGGGGAGCTTTTGCGAGCGTTGACCCTGCCCGGCTGCTCGACGCTACGGCCGAACTTACCACTTACACGCCTACCGGCGTGACACACCGAGCAAGTATCACCGCGCCGGTCTTCAGCTATCAGGCTTCGGTGAGGGAGGCTTTTGCCACTCGCACATTCGGCCGCGATCCGGGGCGTGTGCGCAACGATTTCGAGGATGTACTGCACGCAGTTACACGGGATTACCGAGCGGTCATCGTGATCGACGACACCGACCACTTCGCCACATCCGGGCCAAGCGGCAAGCTTGATGAACAGGCGATCGCCAATCTCTACCACCACGGAGTGCGCACTCTCGCCGAGTTCGACCAACTCGATGTCCTCGTAGCCGTCCAGCCTCGCTTTCGCCAGGTCGAGCCCGTCGCCGAAGTCGAGAGCCGCTTCAACTTTCGCCAAGTACATGTCGCCACGCTGCCCTCCGGACATGACGATCTCGGGCTCTCGCGCGTGCTCGCCCGCCGTCTTGTGGACGCCCAGATCGATGTACCGGTCGATGATCTAATCGAACCGTCCGCGCTAGCGCAACTTCAAGGGGTGTAC
>JBOGYA010000288.1:0-3784 GCA_050696515.1 Solirubrobacteraceae bacterium | reverse complement strand
GATCCTGGAGCGGCACATGCGCGCGGGGGTGACGGTCCTCGACCCGGCCGCGACGTGGATCGACGTGGACGTCCGCATCGGGCGGGACGCACGCATCGAGCCGGGCACCTCGCTGCGCGGTGCCACCGTGGTGGGCGCGGGCGCCACGGTCGGCCCGCACACGACGGCGATCGACTCGCGGATCGGCGAGCGCGCGGTCGTGCGGGTGGCGTGGCTCGACCACGCGACGGTGGGCGAGGGCGCGAGCGTGGGCCCGTTCGCCTACCTGCGCCCCGGGGCGGTGCTGCGCGAGGGCGCGAAGGTGGGGACGTTCGTGGAGGTCAAGAACTCCGACATCGGCGCGGGCACGAAGATCCCGCACCTCTCCTACATCGGCGACGCCGACGTGGGCGAGGGGACCAACCTCGGCGCCGCCACGATCACCGCCAACTACGACGGCCGCGCCAAGCACCGCACGAAGATCGGCAAACGGGTGCGCACGAGCGTCGACACCACCCTGGTCGCTCCAGTCGACGTCGGCGACGGCGCCTACACCGGCGCCGGCTCGGTGATCACCGAGGACGTCCCGCCCGGCGCGCTTGGCATTGCCCGTGCGCGCCAAACCAACATCGAGGGGTACGCGGAGCGAAAACGATGACGCGCCACGGACGTTTACACTGCGAGACACGATGAGCGCGATCGACACGCGCGAGCAGCCCGCCGGAACGAGCCTGCCGATTGACTACAACAAGCGGCTGATGCTGTTCGCCGGGCGCGCCAACCCGCAGCTGGCGGTGGACATCGCGGGCAAGCTGCAGATGGACCTCGGCCCGGTGACGCTGAAGACGTTCTCCAACGGCGAGGTGTACTGCCGCTACGAGGAGTCGATCCGGGGAGCGGACGTGTTCATCGTGCAGTCCACCTGCGGCAACCCCGTCACGGGCGTCACCGCGAACGACTCGCTGATGGAGCTGCTGTTCATGATCGACGCCGCGGTGGGCGCCTCGGCACACCGCGTGATCGCGGTGACCCCGTGGTTCGGGTACTCCCGCCAGGACAAGAAGTCCGCGCCGCGCGAGCCGATCTCCGCGCGCCTGGTGGCGCGGATGCTCGAGGCAGCGGGCGCCGACAGGGTGCTCACGATGGACCTCCACGCCGGCCAGATCCAGGGCTTCTTCCAGAAGCCGGTGGACCACATGACGGCGCTGTTCATGCTCACCCAGTACTTCGAGGACCTCGGCCTCTCCGACCTCGTGGTGGTGGCGCCGGACGCGGGCCGGGTGAAGCTCAACAAGAAGTTCGCCTCCAAGATCGGCGCGGAGCTCGCGATCCTCGACAAGGAGCGCCCGGCGCAGCAGGTGGCGGAGATCGGGTACGTGATCGGCGACGTGAAGGGCAAGACGGCGGTGATCGTGGACGACATGATCGACACCGCCGGGACGCTCGCCGCGGCCACCCAAACGGTTTACGAAGCGGGCGCCAAGAGCGTCTACGCGGCGGCCACCCACGGGGCCTTCTCGGGCCCCGCGTTCGAGAACCTGGCGGCCGCGGGACTGAAGGAGATCGTGGTGACCGACACGATCCCGGTGTCCTCGCAGCGCCCCGAGAACATCCGCGTGCTGCCCTGCGCGGAGCTGCTCACCGACTCGATCCGGCGGATCTTCACCGACGACTCGGTCAGCGAAGTGTTTGGCGGCGAGAACCAGCTGTTCTGAAACGCACCGCTCTCATCGCGATCGGAGTCGTGCTGTTCCTCGCGATCAGTGGGGTGCTCGCGCGCTTCTTCGCGGCGGAAAACGTGGAACACGACCACGAGGCCGCGCTGATGCAGGCGGAGGCGCAGGGTGACGTGCAGGGGATGCTCGCGCAGCTGACGGGCTGCCGCGCGAGCGCTTCGTGCACGGCGACGGTGAGAGCGAATGCGGCGAGCCTGCGCCGGGCGGGGTTGGTGGAGATCCTCTCGACGCAGTCCACCACCAACCACTCGCTCACCGGCTCGGTCGGCGAAACGCGCGTGGCGTGGAAGGTGAGCGGTCGCTATCCGGTGGTGCAGTGCGTGCGGGTGCGGCGCTCGGGCAACTTCCTCACGGGCATCTCCGTTGCCCTGCTGCGGGTCGGCCCGCGGATCGGGGACACCTCGGATTGCTAAAGTCCTCAACCCCCGATGGCAGACCAGACCGCCACCCAGCTCGAAGTGCGCCGCCGTGAGCCCTCCGGCTCGCGCGGTGCGCGGCGCCTGCGCGGTACCGGCCGCGTGCCGGGGATCCTGTACGGCGGCGGCGAGGAGCCGTTGAGCTTCGACGTGGACGCCCGCGAACTGCGCCTCGCGCTGGCGGGGGCGGGAGCGGTGCTGGACCTGAGCGTGGACGGCGGGAAGGCCACGCCGGTCGTGCTCAAGGAGGCTCAGCGCCACCCGGTGCGCGGGGAGACCGTGCACGTGGACCTGCTGCGGGTGCGCCTGGACAAGCCGATCCATGCGGTGGTGGCGCTGGAGCTGACGGGCGGGGACGAGTCCCCGGGCGCCAGGGAAGGCGGCGTGTTGGAGCAGATCACGCGCGAGCTGAACGTCGAAGCGCTGCCCACGGCGATCCCGGAGGCGATCGTGCACGACGTGGCGGGGATGCAGATCGGCGAGACGCTCACGCTCGCCGCGGTCACGGCCCCGCCGGGGGTGACGCTGCTGGACGACCTGCAGGAGACGGTGCTGGCGACGCTCACCCCGCCGCGGCTGCAGACCGAGGAGGAGACCGAGATCGAGGCGGAGACCGAGGTCGTCGGCGAGGCCGAGAAGGCCGAGGGCGCCGAGGGCGCCTCGGACGGGGAGTAGCCCCGCTGCGACGCCCCTCGCTGCGGTCCCTTGCCGGCGCACGCACGCGCGGCGGCTCCGGCGGCGCGGCGATCGACTGGCTGATCGTGGGGCTGGGCAACCCCGGCCGGGAGTACGCGCGCACGCGCCACAACGTGGGGTTCATGGTCACGGACGCGCTCGCCGAGCGGTGGGGCCTGGGGCGCCCCCGAGCGCGCTTCCGGGGTCTGGTCGCGGAGGGCAGGGCGGTTGGATTGGGAGCCCACCCACCCCACCCACCCCCGCGCGTGGCGGTGCTGTGGCCGCAGACGTTCATGAACGAGGCGGGCAGCGCGGCGGGACCGGCGCGCGGCTCGTACAAGCTCCCGCTGGAGCGCGTGGTGGCGGTCCACGACGAGATCGACCTCCCCTTCGGGGAGGTGCGCACGCGCAGGGGCGGCGGGCTGGCGGGCCACAACGGCCTGAAGTCGCTGCGGCGCGAGCTGGGCGGCGCGGACTTCTGGCGGGTACGCGTGGGCGTGGGCCGCCCGGACTCCACCGACCCGGAGATCGTCTCCGCGCACGTGCTCGGCCGCTTCCGCGAGCCCTCCGAGGAGGTGCGCGAGCTGGTCGAGCGCGCGGCCGACGAGGTTGAGCGCCTGGTGACAGAGCAGTGAGCCTCAGGTCGCTGCTGGGCTTGGTTCAGGACGACCCCGCCGGCGCAAGCCTCGCGCGTGAGGGCGGCCGCGCATTCGTGTCGGCCTCGCTGCGGCCCTACCTGATCGCGGGCCTGGCCGAGGCCGGCGTGGCCGGAGGCGAGGGGCTGCGGCCCACGCTGGTGGTGGTCGGCGACGACCGCGCGGCGCGCGATTTGGCCGGCGACCTGCGCGCGTGGCTGGCGCCGCGGCGCGTGCGCTACTACCCGTCGCGTGGGGTGACGTACGAGTCCCACCTGACTCCTCCCGCGCACCTGATCGGCCTGCGGGTCGCCGCGCTGGATGCACTCCTAGAGGGTGGCGC
>JBOGYA010000287.1:0-3807 GCA_050696515.1 Solirubrobacteraceae bacterium | reverse complement strand
GGCCAGCTGGGCATCCTCCAGGGTGGCGGCGCCGCGCGAGAACACCGCGCAGCTGTAGGTCATCGAGGAGTCGAGGAACAGCTCGAAGAAGTCGTTGGAAACGTCGTAGTGGTGGCGCACCGCGCGCGCGTCGCGCGCACGGCTGTGACGGTGGCCCCGCGGGCGCAGCTCGCTTGCGGGGATCGGGGGCGGGCGCGTCAGGCCGCACGCGCGCACCGCCGCCGTCGTGAGGCGCAGGCGCGTGGCGCGGTCGAGCGCGGGTGCTTTGAAATGGTCCAGCAGGCCGATTACGCGGTCGAGATCGTCCGCCTCCAGCTCCCCCGCGGCGTACGCCCGGCCGAGGCCGAGCTGTCCCGGCGCGCGCAGCATGTGGGCCACCGCCGCCGGCGAGTGCACCGTGAAGACCGGCCCCCCCGGTGCGGTCGCGGCCAGCTCGGTGCCATCCCAGAAGCGCAGCGCGAACGGGCGCTCCGGGAGCGCCTTGGTCAGCTCGCGGCGCAGCGGCTCAGTGCGGGCGAACATGGCTTGATTGAGAACGGGAGGGGGCCGGGGGGAGGGCCTGTCTTCCCCCCGCTGAGATGCGCAGCGCGAACGGGCGCTCCGGGAGCGCCTTGGTCAGCTCGCGGCGCAGCGGCTCAGTGCGGGCGAACGGCACCGCCCGTCCTGGCCTTGTCGCTGAGATCAGAAGCTTGCCGATTGCAGGGCATCGCTGGCAGGAAGGTTACGACCCCGGTGTAACCTGCCGCCCCCGTCGGTGCTAGCTTCCCTGTCCTCGAAGGCAGACAAGCCATGACCGATACCCACTTTCCCGGCGTCCTGGATGAGGATCCGCCAACCACAGTCGGACCGGACGACGTCCAGCCGGTCGAATACGAGTGGCTCAACCGCGCGCTCACCGCGCTCATCACGATCGGGCCGATCCTCGCGCTCGGCTTCGTCGGCTGGCAGATGTGGGACGGGCTGCTGCACCGCTCCGACCTGATCGTGTTCGCGATCGTGTACCTCCTCACGGGCCTCGGCGTGACCGTCGGCTTCCACCGCCTCTTCACCCACCGCTCCTTCAAGACCTTCCCCGCGGTGCGCGCCGTGCTCGCCGTGCTCGGCTCCGCGGCGATCGAGGGGCCGGTGATCTCGTGGGTGGCCGACCACCGCAAGCACCACGCCTTCTCCGACAAGGAGGGCGACCCCCACTCCCCCCACGTCGACCACGGCGTCGGCCTGCGCGGGGCGCTGCGCGGCCTCGCCCACGCGCACCTCGGCTGGCTGTTCATCCACACCGAGCGCGGCTCGCGCGAACGCTACGCCCCCGACCTGCTCGCCGACCCGGTGGTCGAGTTCGTGGACCGCACCTTCTTCGTGTGGGCGCTCGGCGGTCTCGCCGTCGCCTTCGGGCTGGGCTACGCGATCGGCGGCACCTGGCAGGCCGGCCTCACCGGCCTGTTGTGGGGCGGTGCGGTGCGGATGCTCGTGCTGCACCACATGACGTACTCGATCAACTCCCTCTGCCACTTCTTCGGCCGGCGCGACTACGCCACCGAGGACCACTCCCGCAACCTCGCCTGGCTCGCGCTGCCCACGTTCGGCGAGGCGTGGCACAACAACCACCACGCCTTCCCCACCTCCGCCAGCCACGGCTTCAGCTGGCGCCAGCCCGACATCTCCGCGCTGGTGATCCGCTCGCTGGAGCGCGTGGGGCTGGTGTTGGACGTTGTGAGCGTCCCCGAGGAGCGCCGCGGGCGCAAGCGCTACGCCGCGGCGTAGGCATTTGGTTTAGAGATCGTCCGCGTGGGCCGTGGCGAGGCCCACGCGCAGTGTGCGCTCGGCCTCCGTGCCTCGCGGCCCCGGTCGTACCCTTAGCCCATGGCCCCCGCTCCCCTCCCTACGGTGCGCGAGATCCTTGCGCGGCGGGCTGGGGAGGAGCTGGTGCTGAACGATCGCTACTTGAACCCGCAGATGGGGCGGATTCTGCGGACGCTGGGCTTCGACAAGGTGTGGGTGGGCGGCGAGGGCGCGCACCTGATCGACGCCGAGGGCGCGCGCTACCTCGACCTCTTCGGCGGCTACGGGGTGTTCGCGATCGGGCGCAACCACCCCGCCGCAATCGCCGCCGTGCAGGACGTGATGGCGGCGCGCACCGGCAACCTGCCGCAGCTGGGTGTCACGCTGCTGAGCGGAGTGCTCGCCGAGCAGCTGCTCGCGCGGGCGCCGGGGAGCGTGGGGGCGATGGTGCCCGCCAGCAGCGGCACCGAGGCGGTGGAGGCCGCGATCAAGATCGCCCGCGCCGCCACCGGTCGCACTCGCATCCTTTATGCCGAGCACGCCTTCCACGGCCTCACGCTTGGCGCGCTCTCGCTCAACGGGGACACCCACTTCCGCGAAGGCTTCGGGCCGCTGCTGCCCGGCTGCGACCCCGTGCCGTTCGGGGACCTCGGCGCGCTGGAGCGGGAGCTCGAACGGGGGGACGTGGCGGCGTTCGTGGTGGAGCCCGTGCAGGGCAAGGGTGTCAACCTGCCGCCCGCGGGCTACCTGCCCGGCGCCCAGGGTCTCTGCCGGGCGGCGGGCGCGCTGTTCGTCTGCGACGAGGTGCAAACCGGCCTCGGCCGCACCGGGCGGTTCCTCGCGCTAGAGCATTGGGGCCTCGAGCCCGACCTGATCTGCCTCGCGAAGGCGCTCTCCGGGGGCCTCGTCCCGATCGGCGCGGTGCTCGTCTCGCGCGCGGCCTTCGAGCGCGTGTTCGACGGGATGGAGCGCGCGGTGCGCCACGGCTCGACCTTCGGCGGCAACGACCTCGCAGCCGCCGCGGGTCTCGCGACGCTGCGGGTGCTCGACGAGGAGGGGCTCGTGCAGCGCGCCGAGCGCATGGGGGCGCTGCTGCTGGAGCTCACCCGTCCGCTGGTGGAGCGCCACGCGATCGTGCGCGACGTGCGCGGCCTGGGACTGATGTGGGCGATCGAGCTGGGTCCCCCGGAGGGCCGCTCGGCCCGCGCGGCGTGGAACGCGCTGGAGCGCGCCCAGCCGGGTCTCTTCTCGCAGCTGCTCACCGTCCCCCTCTTCCACGAGCACCGCATCTTCTGCCAGGTCGCCGGCCACCGCATGAACGTCGTCAAGGCGCTGCCCCCGCTGGTGATCGAGGAGTCGGAGATCCGCCGCTTCGCCGCCGCCTTGGAGGAGGTGGTGGCCGCCGCCGAACGGATGCCCTCGGCGTTGGGGCGCTTCGGAGTGCGGATGGTTCGCAATATGGCCGGGGCACGCTAGCCTGCCGTGGCCGCGAGGCACGGAGGCCGAGCGCGCGCTGCGCTCGGGACGTGCACTGACCCGCGCGGACGATCCCCAAGCACGACAAGTGGTAATTCACTTGGTCCGGGCAACGCCCCGCTAGCCTGTCGGGCCGTGCTCGAACCCCGCTCTGACATCCGCAACGTTGCAATCGTCGCCCACGTCGACCACGGCAAGACGACGCTGGTCGACGCCATGCTGTGGCAGTCGGGCGCGTTTCGCGCCGGCCAGGAGGTCGCCGAGCGGGTGCTCGACTCGATGGACCTCGAGCGCGAGAAGGGCATCACGATCCTCGCGAAGAACACCGCGCTGCACTACGGGGGGGTGAAGCTCAACATCGTGGACACCCCCGGCCACGCCGACTTCGGCGGGGAGGTCGAGCGCGGGCTGACGATGGTCGACGGCGTGCTGCTGCTCGTGGACGCCTCCGAGGGGCCGCTGCCGCAGACGCGCTTCGTGCTGCGCAAGACGCTGGAGGCGCGCCTGCCCGTGATCCTCGTCGTGAACAAGGTCGATCGGCCCGACGCGCGG